>NZ_JBQTDC010000058.1:0-15911 GCF_052353045.1 Halomonas sp. AOP7-B1-5
GTACCTATGGCTCAGAGATACACAAACTGAGAGCTGACGGACTAAGCGATGAAGGTGCTGTCTTCGGGCGGGGTGATATGGGTAGTATCGCGCGAGGTTTCGGTATTGACGGCTATATGATCACCGAGCTTAATGCATTAAAAGATCGGCTGAGTATGTTCACCACTAGCCATCGTTCCGCTCTATTTGATATTCACATTAGTGACGGAGTGACCTCACCGATAATGCGTAGAAATCATCCGCAAAAGCCTCCAACCTCTAAAATGGATTAAATAGACTTAAACAGGACTCATTATATTCATAAGGCAGCCACTACCCACTACTGGGCTGAGCGCTCAGTAGTGGGATTGGTAATCAACTTTACAGAAGATCATTGATCAAGGCGATTGCGCTCCAGGGCGTTACGGTAGATAGCCAGCAAGCGATAGAAACCGTGTACGAACTTGCCATAGGGCATAGTGATGAAAAGTGCCATAACCACACCTAAATGCACCACCAGCATAACCCCCATAGCTGAAGTCTCACGTAGAAGCATTAAAGACAGGCCTGTTAAGCCAGTCAGCCATAGCAGCGCTATGAAAGCCACATCCATTCCCATCTGTCGCACGTCAGCAGTACTCTCATCACGCACCAGCTTGAGGTACAAAAGCCCCGCCGGGCCTATCAAAAGGCCGATGCCGCCCAAGGTACCGAACAGCTTGGGAAGACTGATAAAATCGTAGGGTGCCTGCCACCCAAATACATAGTGATAGATGGTGCCGGTCACGGTCGCTGCGAAGCTAAGCATGAACCCGTAAAAGGTAAAATGGTGGAAGCGTCGCCGCCAGTGCGAATGATAGGCATCTGGGTAAGTGCAACCAGCCTCCTCCTGACCGTGCAGATGCTTGAGTGAAAAGGTTTCTTTGAGTGCCTGCCGCCAGCTTTCGGCATCGCGTAGCCCAGCAACGCCCTCGCCGCTTTCTCGCCAAAAGCGCACCATTCCCATTACTAAAGCTAGTAGTACAAATAACGATACCGAGCCGAAGGTCACCACCAGCGTGTTGTGTGGCAATAGCTCGTAGAAGTTTCCACTATGCTGTGTGGTGACTAGAGCCGACAGATCACCGTTGAGTGCAATAGCAATCAACAGTATTAGCGTCAAACCTGCTGCCAACGCCAAGGCGGTAAGCAGGCCATTGCGGTCAAACAGTCTTGCCAACGGTTGTGGCCAAGCATACTGCCGATAAGACTCTACACGAAGCTTGGCCATTGACTGCGGTACGTTAACGGCAAACTCATGGGGCGGAGCGTACTGGCAAGCGTAGTAGCACTCACCACAGTTGTGGCATAGGTTAGCCAGATACTTAAGATCCTCGGGAGTGAACGTGCGACGCCTCTCCATGGCCGGAAATACCGGGCAGAACCCTTCGCAGTACCGACAGGCATTGCAAATCGTCATGTTATTGCGGGTTTCTTCGATTATTGCATCAATCTTTTGCATAATTGCCTGCCTCTGTGCCTGCGATACGACCAAATACGGTGCCGATAGTCATACCAAAGCCAGCGACATAGCCCTGGCCTAGAATATTACCGGCCATGATTTCACCGGCTAGAAAAACATTGTCAGCCAACTCGCCGTTAGCCATGTACATACGCGCCTTTTCATCGACTTTGGCACCCAGGTAGGTGAAAGTAATACCAGTACGAAGTGGGTAGCCATAAAAAGGTGGCTCGTCGATACGTTGTGCCCAATGGGTCTTTTCGGGCGTAACACCCTGTGTATGGCAATCATCGAGCACACTGTGATCGAAGTTGCCAGGCTGTACGCCAGCATTGAAGTCATCGACAGTCTTGAGCACGGCCTCAACCGGCAGATCGAGTTTAAGTGCCAACTCCTCAAGAGTATCGGCTTGCTCGGGTGGAAAAACTGAAGGCATAAAGCGCCCCTGAGCCTTGGAGTCGGTAATTGAATAGCCCACCTGCCCCGGCTGCTTGGCGATCAGCCGACCCCAGATGGCGTAGCGCTTGGGCCAGAAGTCCTCGCCCTCGTCATAGAAGCGCTGGCCATCGCGGTTAACCACAATACCCAGGGACACACAGTCGACACGGGTGACGATACCGCCATCGTACTTGGGCGCACGTGCATCAATAGCTACCGCATGTCCTTGCGTCGGATCCCCAATCACCATGGCGCTGTTATCAATCAGGCTGCGCAGCATCTTGCCCTGGTTGAAGCGTGTTCCGCGGATCAGGAAATTACGGGAGACCTCTCCCCATGCTTCTTCCAACCACGCTTGGTTGGACTCGAAGCCACCAGAGGCAATCACTACTGACTTAGCACTCACCTTGCGTGGCGAGCCATTGTAAGTTACCAGCGCATGATCAAATCGGTTGTCATCAAAGACCAACTGTTCGGCTTCAGCCTCGTAGAGGATTGTCACCCCAAGGCGCTCAGCAGCCTGATAGTAGGTGTTGACGAGCGCTTTCCCGCCCCCAAGGAAAAATGCGTTGGTTCGCCCCAAGTGCAGAGTGCCACCCAGCGACGGTTGGAAGCGCACACCGTAACTTTTCATCCACTCGGTGCAGGTTTCTGAGGCTCGAATCACATGCTTCGCCAAAACTTCGTTGGTGATGCCGCCGGTAACACGCCAAACGTCATCGAAGAACTCATCCTCAAGGTAGGCGTCACTGAGCACGTCGGTAGGTTCGCGATGCATGCAACGTAAGTTGCGGGTATGGATACTATTACCACCACGCCATTTACGCGGAGCACTCTCCAACAATAAAACGGTTGCGCCTTGCTCACGCGCTGACAGCGCAGCACACAACGCGGCATTGCCTCCGCCAATCACTAATACATCATGGTCAATTAGATCGGCTTCACCAAGCCGTTCTCCAGTCGATGACAACATTGAGACTCCTCATAATTATTATTGGGAAACATGCCGACGGTAAAATCGTGCATCAAACACCAATAAATACAAATGTATCCAATAGTGTTCAAAATGACAAGCGATGTTCTTTGACATACCATAGCCAGATGTCACCATCGCAATTTAAGGCCCTAAGCTATGTCAGCATCTACAACACGCAAGAGTGCCTCTACGGCAGATAATCCTCGCGGTGAACCGCGCAGCGAGCAGGCATATCGATATATCATCGACGCTATAAAGGAAGGCAGCCTGCCGCCTGGTACACGGATTCGTGAAGTCGACCTATCAGAACGTGTAGGGCTAAGTCGCACTCCTATCCGCGAGGCACTCAATCGACTCCAACTCGAAGGACTAGTGGCTAATGACCCTATTCGCGGCACTATCATCACTGAACTTGACCACGGCATGATCAGCGAGCTGTATGCCATGCGCGAGATGTTGGAAGGCACGGCTGCTGGCTTTGCCGCACAGCACGCTTCGGAAGTAGAAATTGCTTTTTTACGAGAGATTAGCGAACGCGATGCGCAATTAATTGAGACCCATGATCTAGTCAAGAATAACAAGCTATTTCATAGCACCCTGTACCGCTGTGCGCACAACCGCTACCTGCTTAAAATGCTGCATTCTCTGCAAGAATCAATGATGTTGCTCGGACGTAGCACTCTAGCTAAATCAGGCCGTTCCGAAACAGCGCGGGGTGAACATCAGGCAATCATTAACGCGCTCGAAGCACGCGATCCAGAAGCCGCTGAAAAACTGGCGAGGACGCATATCCGCGAAGCTTACAAGATCCGTCTAGAGGCCTTTTTTGAGAGTTATGGCGACTAAATCAGGTACGAATCGCAAAAGGATCACGGGCTTCGTTAGACAAGTCGATCATTAGGTTTTTAATCTCAAGGTATTCATCTAAAGCGTGCAGTCCGCGCTCGCGGCCACTACCACTGGCCTTAACCCCGCCGAATGGTGCTTGTGCAGCATTTGTGCGATAGGTATTGACCCATACCCCGCCCACCTGAAGTTGTCTAGCAACGCGATGAGCCCTAGCCAAATTCTGTGTCCATAACCCGGCGACCAACCCGTAAGCGGTGCCGTTAGCGATGGCGATGGCCTGCTCCTCCGTCTCGAAGGGAATAATCGCTAACACTGGTCCAAACACTTCTTCTTGAGCCAGTTCAGAGTCCGGTTCCACATCGGAGAATACTGTGGGTTCGACGAAATAACCGCGAGTATATAAATCACCCTGCGGCTCCCCGCCACCTGTTATCAGTGTGGCGCCCTGAGTACGGGCACGATTAATGAAGTCGAGCACTCGTCGATGTTGGGCCTTGGTCGCTACTGGGCCCATCTCGGTGGACTCATCGCGGGGGTCGCCAACCCGAATTGCTTGTGCGCGTTCACACACCTCTGCCACCACTTGATCATAGATATCGCGCTGCACCAATAACCGCGAGCCAGCGATGCAGGTCTGGCCAGCGGCGGCAAAGATTCCCGCTACCACTCCGGTCAACGCCTGCTTAAGGTCAGCATCGGAGAACACAATGTTGGCCGATTTACCACCTAGCTCAAGGGTCACCGGTGTCAGGTGCTCAGCGGCAACCCGAGAAATCGCCTTACCTGTAGCGGTACCGCCAGTGAAGCTGATCAAGTCAACTCCTGGGTGCCCTGTGAGTGCCGCACCGACGCTGCTATCGCCAGTCACCACATTAATCACACCGGCGGGGAAGCCGGCTCTTTCGCACAGCTCGGCGAAAGCCAGTGTAGTCACGCTGGCCATCTCCGAGGGCTTAATTACAACGGTGCAACCCGCCGCCAGCGCTGGCGCCAGCTTATTAGCCAGGATAGCCATGGGCGAATTCCAAGAAGTAATCAGGGCCGCTACGCCTCGAGGCTCGCGAGTGGTGAAGTCTACGAGTTCGGGGCGATCAAGTGGGATGCTATCGCCCTGAAGCTTGTCGGCCCAACCGGCAAAATAGCGATAATTACGCGCTGCAAAACGCATCTGAACGCGAGTCTCGCGGATTACCTTGCCGTTGTCGGTGGTCTCAAGCTGAGCCATGCGCTCAGCATCATACTCCAGCAGCTCGGCGAGTCGCTGCATCAACGTTGCCCTAGTCAAGCCATTAGTGTCTTTCCAGCCACCATCGAAGGCCTCTCGTGCCGCGCTTACTGCAGCATCTACATCCTCTGCGCTGGCTTGTGGAAGATCAGCCCAAGCCTGCTGGTTAACCGGATTGATGGCAGGAAATGTGGCACCGCCGGTGGCATCGCGCCAGGCGCCACCAATGTAAAGTTGATAGCAAGTTGTCATGTGGTATTTCTCCAAGGTAGAGGCTATCAGCGGAATGGATCGAAGAAATAGCCCACCGGCCAATGCATATTAAATGCTTCTGCAAGCCCAAACAGTGCAGCCATCAGCAGTACTGTACCGGTCAGAGTCGCAAACCAGCGCATCTTGCCGACTAGGCGACAGAATGCGACGGTAAAAATCGCTGCAGAGGCAATAAGACCAATCAGATAAATCCCAAGGTAAAGCGCCGCTAGCCAAGCCAGATAGGGGGCCGTACGGCGGAATTTGGCGCCCCATATTGGCTCAATGCCAGCATTGCCAACATGCTCACCATTCACTTTAGTGCCATCGACAGAGTGCAATGCACGAAAGCGCCGTATGGTCAGCACTCCCTCTACAATGAGTAGAAACATCACCGCGCTCGATACCACCTGGGGCATAAGCCGCGCGTTGAATGGATAGCCAGCGGCCATGAACAGGGCCATACCCGTAAGCCCTATCAGCACCACGATAAATAGTAGTTCTTCACGCAGTCGCTGTATCATCAAGTTTCTCCCAAGCCCTTGCGTTTAGCGCGCGCCCCAGCTACAACCACAGCCACCGCAAGTGCTCCGATACCGATGACGATTGGATCGCTGAGCCAGGACCAGCCGTAGCGGGATGCCGAGATGGTCAGATACCGCTCAATGCTCGGCGCCAGCACGAAGCCGATCAGGATCGGCGCCCTAGGCCAGTCATAGGACTTGAGTAGCCAGCCAAACATGCCGATGACGATGAAGGCGACTAAATCGCCCCACTGATTGGTGTTTTGGTAGGCACCGATCAGCATTATGATGAGCAGGAAAGGCGCGAACTTTACGGCTGGAATGGTACTAAGGCGGGCGATAGGCCTCGATAGCAGGAAGCAAGCGAAGGCACCCACTACATTGGCCAACGCCAATGTCCAGACGATGGTTAGGGTAATCGACAAATCCGTAGTCAGCATCGAAGGACCGGGCTGTATTCCGAGCAGGATCAAGCCGCCGAGCAGTACCGCCGTGGTACCACTACCAGGAATGCCAAACAGCATTGTTGGGATCAGCGCGCCCCCCTCCTTGGCATTGTTGGAGCTCTCTGGGGCAATAACCCCGCGGACATCACCCTTGCCAAAGCCGCTCTTGTCTTTTGAGCTCTGCACCGCCTGGCCGTATGAGAGCCAATCGACTACCGAGCCACCAAGACCGGGGATCGCCCCAACAGCCACGCCCAGAGCCGCAGAGCGGAGTACTAACCATCGATTGCGAATAGTATCGCGCACACCGTCTTTCCAGCCGCTGGAGATTTCTTTAACTTTGGAGACAGCTCGGTTGTCAGCCAAAAGATCAATGATCTCAGGCACCGCGAACAGCCCCATAGCCAGTATCGACAGAGGTATCCCATCCATCAGATAAACGCTGTCACCGACGAAACGGAAAGTAACCGATGAGGGTGCTGAACCAAGCATAGCGATCATGATGCCAATAAGGGTGGCGAGAATACCGCGGAACGGGTACTTACCTGCTAGCAGGCCAACCACGCATAGGCCCAGCACAGTGAGCATAAAAAGATGGGGCGACTTAAAAGCCAGCACTACCGGACGAGCGATGGGCAAGATAGCGAACAACACTAACGCACCGATCAGGCCGCCGATCAGGGAGGCACTGAAGGCCGCACTAAGTGCACGGCCCGCTTTGCCCTGCTGCGCCATAGGATAACCATCGAGGATGGTTGCCTGAGAGCCCGCCGAGCCAGGCACCCCAATTAGGATACTCGGGAAGGTGTCGGCGGTTGCAATCACAGCGGCCATACCGATAAGCATCGCTGTAGCAGCATGGGGGTCCATACCATAGATGAACGGCAACAACAGCGACATGCCCACGACCCCACCCAACCCGGGGAGAATTCCCACAACCAACCCCACACTGATACCCAAAAGCATGAATACCAAACGGGATGGATCCAGGATTAATGACAGGGCATCAAACGAAGCGGCTAACACGGCTACGAGCTCCTATCCTGTTTTTGATAAAGGAAAGTACACTGCTGATAAATCAACAGCGTACCCGAACACTTCAAGTGAGAACCTGGTAGCTCTCTAGCGTTGTAAGTTATCTCACAGGTCAACGTCGTAGCGTTCCTTGAAGGTCTCCCGTAGGTAGTTGAGAGCCTCGTCAGAAATATCCAAGGTTGCGCTCATAGCTGTGTAGGCGTCATCACCGACCAGCCACTCGTAAGGACCATTGGCTTCTACAGAGTCAGCCATAAAGTCTTCATCTTCGCGTGCTTGTTCGAAGGCGTAACGCAGATCATTAATTGAACCCTCTGGAGCGTCGGCCTTGGCCCACAGCATCTTGATACTGCCCGCAGAGAGCACCGCCCGATAGGCATCCCAGGCAACACCGGACGGCGCTTCGCCGTGACGTTCCTCATATACCTCAGCGACAGTTGGCATATCAGGGAAGGCCGGATCACGCACTAATTCACCGTCAGTGTCGATAACACCTAGGCTGAACAGAGGCACCGCAGTGCCTTCCTCGACCAGCGGCTCAACGTTAGAGGTGTAGGCGCTAGTGGTCTGGAAATCGAGATTGGTTTCACCTTGCTCTAGCGCCAGCCGGGTCGGCCCCCGGCTCTGGTAGCCGAAAATAGCGTCATGCGGTAGGTCAAGAAGTGCGAAGGCAGCTAGTGCCATGGAGCCAATTGCTTGGGGCGAAACTTCTCCGTAAATCAGCTCGTCTACTTCCCATAACTCAAGTGGGTCTTCTATTCCCAAATCAGCGCTGGCATAGACCACACCGCTTTGAGCCATGGCAACAATTGGTTCGTAGTCACGAAAGTCGTAGCGCACCGCATCAGAACCGTACATGAAAGGAAAAACCTGACCGGCACTTTGCAGCAATACCGTCATGCCATCGCTGGCAGTTCTCAACTGAAACTCGTTGGAGCCCTGTACGCCGCCAGCCCCAGGTCGATTGATAACCTGCACACTAGCGTCTTCCCCCAAATAAGGACCGATAGTCGCGGCTACATAGCGCCCCCAGGTATCTGCCCCTCCGCCAGGTGTCCAAGGCGTCAGTATCTCTAACGTCTCACCTTCATAAAAACCGGTAAGTTCGGCATGGCTATTGGCTACCACCCCGGCACTAAGTCCTGCTGCAACTGCAAGTGTCAGTGCGCGGCGGGTCAAGCATGAGGCATTGTGTGTAGTTTTATTCATTGATTGAGAACTCCTTTTGGATTTTCCGGCTGGTGCACGCTTGGTAAAAACGTTACCGCCGATGCTGCTAGTTGTTATTGTGTACTTGCGTATGCAAATGAACTCAACGACATGCAATAGTAATGAGATCAGAATATCCTGCCTATATTGCTTTAGTCTTAGTGAGTAACTCATCGAACATAGGCATGATGTATTACAATGTAGACCCTTGCATACATTGCGTCGACATGCCTTATATCGTCCAAGGTATCCAAAATCAGGAGCAATCGAATGGACATGGCCCTCACAGATAAAGTGGCGTTAGTAACCGGCGCCAGCCAGGGAATTGGCTTCGAAACAGCACTACTGCTCGCGGAGGAAGGCGCCAAAGTAGTACTGGTCGCCCGCCGTGCAGAACCACTGCAGCTGGCCGCCGAGCGCATCCACTCACTGACCGGCCAGCGTCCGATGACCATCGTTGCCGACATTGCCAGTGCCGACGGCCCCATTGCTGCCGTGGAACGTACCATTGAGGCCTACGGCGGCCTGGATATCCTAATTAACAATGCAGGAAGCAGCGCCTCGGGACCTTTCCTGGAAGCCGATGACGCCGTGTGGCAGGCCGATATTGAACTCAAGCTGATGGGCGCAATACGCGGAATTCGTGCCGCTCTACCTTACCTTGCAGCCTCATCAGCGGCGGCGATCGTCAATGTCACTACGGTGTCGGGCAAAGCACCTCCGGCCAAGACCTTACCTACTTCGGCAACCCGCGCTGCCGGTATTGCTCTGACCAAATCACTAGCCAATGAGCTCGGCGCACAAGGTATTCGCGTCAATACCGTTTGCCTGGGTAGGGTCCGCTCGGCACAGGTCGAGCGGCGCTGGCAGTGTGAAGCACCAGAGCTCAGTTGGGAGGACTACTCGGCGCGCCAAGGTCAGAATATTCCTCTCGGCCGACTGGGCGATGCGAAGGACGTGGCCAATGCCATTGTGTTCTTAGTCTCATCCCGCGCCAGCTACGTAACCGGCGCCAGTCTCAACGTCGACGGCGGGCGCAGCGCCACTGTCTGAATCAACGCCATTCGCCACCACTTAACAGCCAACCCCAATAACAATTGTATAGGAGACCCGCCATGCCAAGCGTTGCCCAGACCCTAATCGACGGCCTGCGTCGCGAAGGCGTCACCCATGTATTCGGCATTCCCGGCACCCAGAACCTGGCGCTGCTCGACGTCATTCGCGAGACCCCGGAGATGCGCTTCATCCTTACCCGTCACGAGCAGGGGGCAGCCTTCATGGCTTACGGCTATGCCCGCGCCGGTCAGCGTCCGGCGGTGGTCACCGCCACAGAGGGGCCCGGCGTAACCAACATGGCCACGCCGTTTGGTGCTGCCTATCGTGGCAACGTACCGCTGATAGGCATCAACGGCCTACAAGAGGAGTGGCTGCACGAGAAAGATGCCAGCCAAGAGATGGATCAAATCACTTTCTTCAAGCCGATCACCAAGTGGGCCTATTCAATCACCGGCCCAAATAAAGCTCAGGAAGCGCTGCGCAAAGCGTTTCGCACCGCATTGGCCGAGCCACCGGGGCCGGTTCACCTTGAAGCTTCCACCGCTATTTACCGTGCCGAAGTTGAGGCCGAAGCGCAGTTGCCTCAGCAGTATCGCGCCAGTGTGCTTCCTGACGTTGCCGGGCAGTGTCTCGAACAGGCTTCAGCGCTGCTCGCCAAGGCCGAACGCCCGGTCATCCTGGCGGGCAGCGGCATATTACGCGAACGCGCCAGCACCGAGCTAATCGCCTTCGCCGAACAACACAATATCCCGGTTGCGCCGTTGCAGTTCAGCCCCGATGCCTTCCCCACTTCGCATCCGCTGGCCCTTGGGCCGCTGGGGCGCAATGGATGGAATAGTGCCAACCGGGTAGTCAAGCAGGCGGATGTGGTCATCGCGGTGGGCGCACGCATGGATCTGTTCTCGACTACCTTCAAGCACGGGTTGATTCGCGATGACGCTATCCTTATCCACCAAGCAGCCAGCGTCGATCCTATAGGCACGGTGTTTCCGGTGGATGTCGCTGCGGTGGGAAGCACGCCGAGCTTCCTAGCCGGACTGGCAATCCGACTTGAGGGACAGCGCTGGGACTGGGTCGATGTGGCTGCCGAGATAGCTCTCTGGGAAGAGGAGCGTCAGGCGCTAATCGACCCCTATGCCGAGCCGATTCAACCCGCATTCGTCGCCGATGTGCTCAGACGCACCTTGCCCAAAGGCGGCATCATGGTGGTCGACGCTGGCAATGCTGGTAAGCACGTCCGCCAGCACTTCGTCAGTTATGCCCCTGATACCTACATATTCATCGATAACTGGGCGGCCGTCGGCGCCGGTTTCCCCACAGCCCTGGGGGCAGCATTAGCCCGACCTGGTGTTCCAGTATTGGCAGTACAAGGCGATATGGGGTTCATGTGCAATATCGGCGAGCTGGAAACTGCCGTTCGCGAGAAGATCAAACTGGTGGCTGTTGTCATCAACGATCAAGGCCTTGGCAATGAACGCGCCTTTCAGGATGCCTACTACGGTGGTAAGCATTTCGCTGTCGACTATCAGAACCCCGACTTCGGTGTTTTGGCCCGTGCTTTCGGTGCTCACGGTGAGAAAGTCACTCGGCCCGGCGACCTGGAGGCCGCTATGCAGCGCGCCTTTGCCGCGGAGGGCCCCGCGGTAGTCGACGTAATGATCGACAAGCTCAATCTCGCGCCGGTGCTTTTTAAAGCCTGAGAGTCACCCTCCACCAAGGATCATAATGGTCGATAGTCCAACCTCAGCGCCCGATAAAAGCGCCATACGCAACCTCGTCATGGTCTGTATCGGACTGACAAGTGTGTTCGTGTCACAGACGATGCTGCTAATCTCGGTGCCTTTACGGGCTCTTGAGCTCGGTGCCAGTCCATCGTTGGTGGGCATTATTCTCTCTGCGCCCTATCTTCTGCCGCTGGTTTTTGCGATTCCGCTGGGGGGTGTGGTCTCCCGGATTGGTCCACAGAAAATGTTCTTTATTGGCGCCACTGGCATGATCCTTGGTCCCTTGCTAAGTCTCTTGTCCCCAACCTTCCTCGGGCTGCTGGCAACCCAGGTAACCATTGGCCTTACGCATGTGGTAATGGTCATCGCCGCCCAATCAGTGGTCGCTGGATTGGGCCGAGGACGCACCCTAGAGCGTTACTTTGGCTGGTACACCATGTGCCTTTCAGGCGGCCAGTTAGCTGGACCACTACTAGCCGGATACCTGATTGATACGATATCGATGAACGGGGTCTTCGTTGTCATTAGCGCAGTTCCGGCGATCGGCCTAGTGAGTTCCTGCTTCTTCGTGGGCAATGCGCGAAGTGGCCATGCAACACCGCGTTCACTGCTTGGCTACCGCGCCCAAGCTTCGTTGCTGCGCGAAAATGTCGGTGTTCAGATGTCGCTAACCGTCACCATCGCAGTGCTATTCGCGTTGGGCGCACATGGTGCTTTCTTACCGGTCTATCTTGGGGAATTAACCTTCTCAGCCACATTGATCGGGATACTGGTGAGTCTGCGTGCGCTAACAGCTATGCTAATAAGACCCGTCATGCCACAGATTATCCAGGTACTTGGCGGGCGCGCCAGGACAATGATTGCGTCGGTGGCTGCTGTGGCTATGGGGCTAATGTGGACCGGCATGACCGGCAGCGTTTTGGCACTGGCGGTGCTTGCCATCATGGTGGGTCTAGGATCAGGAATTTCTCAGCCGCTTTCGATGGTAATCCTTGCCGAACACGTACATCCCGACCAACGCTCCAGCGCACTTGGTATGAGACTCATGGGCAACCGTGGAGCCCAGGTACTGGCACCTCTGCTGTTGGGTATAATCGCCGAGCTGGTCGGCTTCACGTTAACCTTTCTGTTTACCGGAACCTTACTGCTAGCGATGCTCTTCATTGTGGTTCGCCTCAGACCGCGCTTTGACCAGGCTGAAGCGGCCAACGCTCAACAGCACTTTTAGATTAGCGCCAACAGTCCCAGCTAACTCATTACAAGCCTATGATATACCAGCATAAAAAATTTTAAGCCATTAAGTGAAAGAGCCATCCTCTGTTGGCAGCACGTGACCTCATTGCTTACTTTATTCAGGAGCAGCGTTTAACTAATCATGCGGTACCCAACATCTAATAATGACTCTCATTACTGCATCTACAACCATTGAAAACATGATGATTAACCTTTCCACCGATAACTATGCATGTCGTGCTGGGAAGAAATACTATCCTTTTTTTCTGGAAGCAGTTCGTGCATGGATAGCTGGGCGAGGTCATCCGCATGAGCACTATATGGTGTCATGCACTCAACCAGCGAGGACTCAGTGAACGGAAGGTTGAGTTTACGCTTTTGCTTGTCTGGACAAGGTTTCATTTGACCTTCTTTTTCTCAGCGGTATTAGGTGGTGACGCCCGCTATCAACGGTGAATAGGCAGAATCATTCAAACTGATGGTAAGTAAAGCTTCATCAAACGATACGCCCCTTTCTTTTTCTGGAGCGAGTCCAACGCTCTCGTCAACTCAAATCGTCTTGGATAGGCCGATGAAGCGGTATACGCTTCTATCGTTGGCTGTGGCTGACTCAATGTCTCATGGAGCCATTTTTCCACTAAATCACAAATATCATCGTTTTCCGCCATGGAACATGACCAGGACAAACGTACCCTACCTGTAAGCTAATTATGGCGAAGACATAACTTAAACTTACGATGGCCTTAGCCATGCTGCAAGACACAAATAGTATAGAAATAAGCATAAATAGTAGAAATACCGACACTTCCTGAAATCTAATCTTTAGGAAATCGCATTTCTAGTTCGGCAACTTGCTCAGGCGTCAGTGCACGTGGATTTTCACCGCGCAACATCAAAAACAGCTTGGCGGTTTCCTCCAATTCCTCAGTGGCGTAAACCGCTGCTTCAAGGTTCTTTCCCGCTACCACTGGGCCGTGGTTAGCAAGCAACACCGCACTGTGCTGACCCGCCAAGCCGCGCACAGCATCACCTTGGTTCTAGTGGGAGCCTACTCGATCAATGGCAGAATGCTCGCGTCTACTTGATGCTGGGCTTCGGTTTTATCGGCTACTTTATGGACAAACTGAAGTTCCCATTGCCCCCAGTCGTGCTGGGCCTAATTCTCGGAGGCTTCGCCGAGCAGAACTTGCGACTGGCTCTGCGTATTGGTGGAGGCGATTGGACAGCCTTGGCAGCGAATACAACGTCGAAGGTGCTTATTGTCATGATTCTTCTTGTCATTCTTACGCCACTCATTTCACGACTGTCCCGCCGCAAGAAGAGTGAGTCGACGGAATATTACCTCGTTAATAATTTATGCCCACCGGTCTGATAAAGCATGCAAGCGCGGCGCCCCTGCCGCGCTCTTCTTTTGGGGAGCCCGCCACGGCTTCGCCCAGGAAACCAATGATCTGTTCTTCGCTGAAACGCTTCTTCATATCCAATCTTCTTACCCGTAGGATCGGACTCTAGGATGATAGAGATGAGCATAAAAACGTTTTGTAGGGGAAAGCCAACTCTATGGCACCTCTATACTTGGTCAGCCTCACCTGAGGCCATTCGATGGGCAGATATGCTACACTCATAGCATGCCGCAATGGCGAATAAACACGGCTAGTGCTAGCTTGGAGAACAGTATCTGTGCCCTAGCGGTGTTAATGAAAACCACCATTTTCTCGAGCTTTGTCTTAAGCATAAGGCTCGACCTAAATACCGACGAGGAGCATATACATGCTATCACTGTCGCCTGATGGTTTGGCTATTCTACTCCCTCTCAGCATTCTTTTAGCCGCTCTTCTTATGTTTGGGAGCGGCCTTGTTTGGGCCAGATACCGCGATCAACAAAATAAAAGGCAAGATCGAGAAACGTTGGTTCAAGATATATTGATCCAAGTCGAGCCTTGGGCAGGCTCCCGGGCAGCCGCCTGGGCGTGGTATCAAACATACCCCATTGCTGCCCTCGGGGGACTAACAGCCGAGCAACTGATTGCTCGGGGAAAAGTTGACGAGGTCACGGCTTATATCGCTCACATTCGTCAAGACGGATATGCTTAACCAGGTTATCGCTCATTGTTGCAGCCATACGCTGTTTTTTAAGCTTCAGAAGACAACCACCTTTCCGCATTGATTGATGCGACATCTGATTTAAAAGCGCTAATACACCCGTACCCACTACCGGCAATGTGTACAAACACTTCCATTCCCGCTCAAAGGTTTCACTGATCAGCTGCATTCGACGTTGTAGCTCGTATGGGTGATTACCCAGGCTGTAAGCTTGTTCCCCCGAAACCTTTCCTTTTGTCCTGCTGCCACTCTTGACCTGTAACTGCATGCATTATCAATGTAGCTAAATAGGCGGTGTCCCAGGGCTTCAGTCATCCAGCTATGCTCGCTAACTCATCGCGCGAAGCATGCTGGATTCCACCATTGGAAATGCTGATAACCTGGAGCAGTAGTCCTTGGCCATCCCACCGAGCTTGTCAGGCAGAACAGATAGAAACGATTATTTAATATTGGCTACATTTTTATTTAAACAAAGGTAATAAAAATCATTCAAATTTCTACATATTTACCATACCCACTAAAACACTACTCCTCCCCTTAAAACCTTCCGTGATTTTTTAGTCCAGGGGTTACGGTTATAAGACAACGTGATAAAAAGATAGATTGAATACCCTTATGACCAAGCCGGCCACCTTGCAGGCAAGGATTACCCCAAACGTAAAACAGGTGTTTTAATGCTAAAGGATCGAGGATCAAGAAGGGTTCCACTATCTCATATTAAAGTCAGTCATCATTTATCTGCCCCTGTGCTTCGCGTATTTTTAGCTCGCTCATCGTTCTTACGAGATGTGCAGTGCATGTCTGAAGAGGCCATAAAAGTCTATTTACTTCAGCATCCTCCGGTCGTTTATGAAAATAAAAGGGGTAAAGAAGGCACTCCGCTCGTGTGCATTGCCAACCTGTTCCCTTTATATCTTGCCCAACGCTGCCTTTCTGGCAGCGAAAAAATTCGAGTTACGTTAGTTGAAGCACCGCTCAGTAAGAATACAGAAACCTTAGCACTTTCTTTAGCGCTTTCCGCAGAAACATGCCATGCACTTTCTCCAAAAGACCTCTCTCACTACATCGTATCGTTATGGGAACACTTAGCCTCTTCTGATCCTCAAGCGTTAATAAACCTGTCAAAAAAATTTAACAGTAAGTCTTCTCTCTGTGAGGCGCTAAGTATTAACCGGCGAGACGTTTAAGGACTGTTAAATTTATGGGCAGTAATGCACAACTCACCGCTCTTCTAGAGGATGTCCTTCAACCCCGCGATGGCTACTTTGCTATCGAGACGATTCAGCCTCTACTGGTACACACCATTGAAAAATTGGCCAGCATTGAAGACGACGCATGGGAGTCACCGGCACTTTCGGGAC
>NZ_JBQTDC010000059.1:0-15580 GCF_052353045.1 Halomonas sp. AOP7-B1-5
CTAAGAATCGCCGCAAAACCATCGGCAAGGCGTCTTTGTAAAATATCAGTGATATAGAAAAGAACTATTAAGCCTGCGCTTACAGGCAAAAAGCCGCCCACAAGCACAAGACATACCTAAGGCAACCGCTGACGAATGGCAGCCTCAATGCCCGCGGCATCCAGGCCGCAGTCACGCAGCAGTTCATCGGGCGTGCCGTGCTCTACAAAGGTGTCGGGCAAGCCGAGATTGAGTACTTCTACCTGTACACCTTCGGCATTGAGCAACTCGTTAACAGCGCTTCCCGCGCCACCGGCAAGGACATTCTCTTCAAGCGTTATCAGAAGCTCATGCTCGTCGGCGGCGTGGAGTACCGCGTCGCGGTCCAGCGGCTTGATGGAGCGCATATTGATATGCGTGGCGTTGAGCTTTTCGGCCACTTCAGCGGCTGCGGTGTTTAGGCTTCCAAACGCGAGTAGCGCAATGCGCACGCCGTCGCCTTGTGACTGGCGGCGTACGTCTGCCTGACCAATCGGGAGCGACTCAAGGTGTTCAGGAATTTCCACGCCTGGGCCGGTGCCGCGTGGGTAGCGAACTGCCGCAGGGCCAGGATGGTGGTAGGCCGCGCTCAGCATGGCGCGACACTCAGCTTCATCGGCAGGGGCTAAAATGACCATACCGGGCACGCAGCGTAAAAAGGACAGATCCATGCTGCCGTGGTGAGTGGGGCCGTCTTCGCCGACAAGGCCCGCCCGGTCGATGGCAAAAGTGACGTCCAGGTTCTGCACCGCTACGTCATGAATCAGCTGATCATAGCCGCGCTGCAAGAATGTCGAGTAGATGGCCACCACCGGCTTCATGCCTTCACACGCCATGCCCGCCGCCAGCGTTACAGCGTGCTGTTCGGCAATTGCCACGTCAAAGTAGCGTGCCGGGTACTCTTTCGAGAAACGAATTAGATCGGAGCCTTCGCGCATGGCCGGGGTAATCCCCATCAGGCGTGAATCGCTTGCGGCCATATCGCACAGCCAGTCGCTGAACACGTTGCAGTACTTTTTCTTGGGGGCGGACGGCGCTTTGGGCGGCGGCGTAGGCGCCACGCTGGTTTTTTCAAGTTTGGTGATGGCGTGGTAGCCAATCTGATCCGCCTCGGCGGGTAGAAAGCCTTTGCCCTTGCAGGTTTTTATATGCAGAAACTGCGGGCCATCCAGCTCGCGCAAGTTGCGCAGCGTTTCGGTCAGCGCCTCAAGGTCGTGACCGTCAATCGGGCCGATGTAGTGAAAGCCCATTTCCTCGAATAGCGTGGCGGGGCTGACCATGCCTTTCATATGCTCTTCGGTGCGCTTGGCAATTTCTAGCGCGCCGGGCAGGTGAGAGAGTACTTTTTTGCCCTCTTCGCGCATTTTCAGATAGGGCTTGCTCGACATCATTCGGGCGAGGTAAGTCGCTAAGCCGCCGACGTTTTCCGAGATCGACATCTCGTTGTCGTTGAGCACGACCAGCATATTGGCATTGACGTGGCCTGCGTGGGCCAGTGCTTCAAAGGCCATGCCCGCCGTGAGCGCGCCGTCACCAATAATCGCGCAGACGCGGCGCTTCTCGCCTTTGGCCTGGGCGGCCAGCGCCATGCCGAGTGCCGCCGAAATCGAAGTGCTCGAATGGCCCACACCAAAGGTGTCGTATTCGGATTCAGCGCGGCGCGGAAAGGCTGCCAGGCCGCCGTGCTGGCGAATGCTGAGCATCGCTTCGCGGCGGCCGGTGAGAATCTTGTGCGGGTAAGCCTGATGGCCCACATCCCATACCAAACGATCATTGGGGGTATGAAACGCGTGGTGCAAGGCCACGCTTAGCTCTACCACACCCAGCCCTGCGCCAAAGTGGCCGCCGGAAACGCCCACGCTATAAAGCAGGTAGGCACGCAGCTCATCGGCCAGTTGGGCAAGCTGCTGGGTATTCATGGCCCGCAGCGCAGCGGGATGATCAAAGGAGTCGAGCAGCGGCGTTGCCGGGCGCTCGCGGGGAATGTCGTCGAACAGCTTCATGGGCATCTAGTGGTCGCGCTCGATCATATAGTGGGCTAATTCGGCCAAAGGCGCGGCTTGCTCGCCTAACGGGGCGAGGGCGGCAATGGCCTCGTCAATCAGGGTACGCGCTTTTTGCTGCGCACCATCAAGCCCCAGTAGGCTGGGGTAGGTCGGCTTGGCGCGGGCAGCATCGGCGCCGGATGTTTTACCGAGCGTAAGGGTATCGCCTGTCACATCAAGCACATCATCATGAATCTGGAAGGCTAGACCAATGGCGCGTGCGTAGCGAGTCAGGGCGTTTAAACGCGGGTCGTTTTCATCAACGGCAATAAGCCCGCCCATGCGTACCGCCGCAACAATCAGCGCGCCGGTTTTATGGGCGTGCATATGCGCCAGAGCGTCCACATCGGGGTGGCCGCCTACAGCGGCGAGATCCAGCGCCTGGCCTGCCACCATGCCCTCACGGCCAGACGCCGTGGCGAGCGTGGTGATCAGGCTGCCAAGCCGTGGATGGGCGGTACGCGCCAGCACGTCAAAGGCCAGGGTTTGCAGTGCATCCCCCGCCAGAATCGCGGTGGCTTCGTCAAAGGCGATATGTACTGTGGGCTGGCCGCGGCGCAGGTCGTCGTCATCCATGGCGGGTAAATCATCATGAATGAGCGAGTAGGCGTGAATCAGCTCAATGGCAGCAGCCGGAGCGTCAAGCTCTTCATCGCTTGCGCCGAGCGCCTGCCCGGCAAGGTAGACAAGTAGCGGGCGCAGGCGCTTGCCGCCCACCAAAAGCCCGTGGCGCATGGCGTCATCCAGCCGGGTTACCACGGCGCGCTCGTGAAACAGGGCGTTAAGCGTGGCATCAACCCGCGTGTTGCTGATCGCGCGCAAGTCCGTCAGTGAGGCGGCGTGAGTCGCTACCATGGGGGTGTCTCCTTACCCTCTTCAGTGTCGTCCTGGGGAGATTCAGCGCCAGCAAAAGGAGTGACATTCAAGCGGCCTTCGCTGTCTTCGCTCAGCGCACGTACTTTCAGCTCGGCGGTATCCAGGCGCTGCTGCGCGTCGCGGGTTAGCCGCACGCCCTGCTCGAAGGCGCCCAGCGCATCTTCCAATGAGAGCTCGCCTGATTCCAAGCGTTCTACGATGGTTTCCAGCTGTTCAACCGTGGCCGCAAAATCCTGCTGCGAGGGTGTGGTATCGCTCATTGGTCAATGCCTACTGTTTTCTGGCGCCCCGTCAAAAGGCAGCGCGCGGGCCTGCAATGTAAACGCACAGTATACACCGAGGCCAGGGGGTGGCGTCTTCCCCAGCCGGCTTTCTACGTGTGACTTGCACTGTTTTCATCTTGAAAACGCACACATTTCATTAGTTCACAAAGGCCTGAAAGGTATGCAGTGTGATACTATACGGCCTTCCGTTAACCGATACACGGCGCACGCCGCCGACCATAGAGGTTGATTCAGCCATGGCCAAAACGTCCCTGGAAAAGAGCAAGATCAAAATCCTGCTACTCGAGGGCGTCCACCAGAGTGCGGTGGACAATTTTCACAACGCCGGATATGAAAATATCGAGCATCTACCGACATCGCTAGATGAAGCGTCGCTGATCGAGAAAATTCATGATGTACACTTTATCGGCATTCGCTCGCGTACCCAACTTAATGAGCGGGTATTTGCAGCGGCAGAGAAACTGGTCGGCGTTGGCTGTTTCTGTATCGGTACCAATCAGGTAGATCTTGATGCGGCGCTAAAACGCGGTATTGCCGTATTTAATGCACCGTACTCTAACACTCGTTCCGTGGCGGAGCTGGTGCTGGCAGAAGCGATTATGCTGCTGCGTGGTATTCCTGAGAAAAATGCTCGTGCCCATCAGGGCGGCTGGCTGAAGTCGGCTAAAAATTCGCACGAAGCTCGCGGCAAAACCCTGGGTATTGTGGGTTACGGCAGCATCGGCGCGCAGCTTTCCGTGCTCGCCGAAGCGCTGGGCTTTAACGTTATCTATTACGACATCATCACCAAGCTGGGTATGGGTAACGCAAGCCAGGTCGCCAACCTTGATGAGCTATTAAGCCGCTCGGATGTGGTTAGCCTGCACGTGCCGGATTTGCCCTCTACCCGCTGGATGATTGGCGCCAAAGAGATCGCCGCCATGAAGCCGGGCGCTATCTTCATCAATGCCTCGCGCGGTAGCGTAGTCGAAATCGAGCCGCTGGCCGATGCCATCAAGTCAGGCCATCTGAACGGTGCCGCCGTGGATGTATTCCCGGTTGAGCCCAAGGGCAACAACGAAGAGTTTGAAAGCCCGCTGCGCGGTCTTGAGAACGTGATTCTGACGCCGCATATCGGTGGTTCTACACTCGAAGCCCAGGAAAATATCGGCATCGAAGTGGCGGACAAGCTTACGACTTACTCGGATAACGGCACCACGATTACCTCGGTCAACTTCCCCGAAGTAGCGCTGCCTGCGCACCCCGATAAGCACCGTTTGCTGCATATTCATGACAACGTGCCTGGCGTGCTGTCGCAGATTAACCGCGTGCTTTCGGAAAACGACATCAATATTTCCGGCCAGTATCTGCAGACTAACGATAAGGTCGGCTATGTGGTCATTGATGTCGACAAAGCTTATGGCCCACAGGCGTTGGAAGCGTTAAAGCAGGTAGAGCATACGCTAAAAATCCGCACGCTTTTCTCAGCGCATAACAGCTAGGCTCGGCAGCAACGAAACTTGCCAACAACGTAAAATACTTGGTTGATGGCATAAAAAAACGGCTCCTGAATGGGGCCGTTTTGGTTGGTCGGGCTGACGGTCAGGCAAGATCAAACAGCAGTACTTCACTTTTATTCTTGCCGGTCACGCTGATGGCGTCGCCAGGCTGGAACGCGGCAGCATCGCCGGTACTGAGCTGTTCGCCATTGATCATTACCGCGCCTTTGACCACGTGCAGCCAGGCGTAGCGTGTGGCAGGCGTCTCCACGCTTTGGTCTGCGTCAAAGGAGCCAGCGTAAAGGTTAATGTCCTGGTTGAGGCTGACCGAGCCTTCACGACCCTCTTCCGAGGCCACCAGGCGCCACTGGCCCTGCCTTTCCGCCGCCGGGAAGGGCTTCTGCTCGTAGCTTGGCGTAATACCCAGTTCTTTGGGCTCAATCCAGATCTGCAGAAAGTGCAGCCCGTTCTCTTTGGAGTGATTGAACTCACTGTGCAGCACGCCGGTACCCGTGGACATGCGCTGTACGTCACCTGGGCGCATTACCTCTCCGTTGCCCATATTGTCTTTGTGCTCCATTTCGCCTTCCAGCACATAGGAGATAATCTCCATATCCCGATGCGGATGGGCGCCAAAGCCATGACCGCCAGCCACGCGGTCTTCATTAATCACCCGCAGGGCGCGAAAGCCCATATGCTTGGGATCATGATAGTTGGCAAACGAGAACGTGTGATAAGAGCGCAGCCAGCCGTGGTCTGCATAACCTCTTTCATCCGCGCGACGAATTTTCATTGTTGTGCTCCCAGCCATGTTTAATGAATAGCTGTTTAATAAAAAGCTGCTGAAGGAATAGCTGTTGAGGAATGAACTCAATATACGCCTGTAATCGCGCCGCGTCGGGCGAAGGTTTCTGCATGATAACGTCGATTAAATCGACGAATTTTATAGGGGGATGACCTGCGTCAATCTGGCAGGATTCAAGCATTACACCGTTTGCGTTAGACTATGCGCGTTTATTAACCCGGTCCGCCCTTTGCGAGGGCGACTACCTGGAGCTTGTTATGTCTACCCCTGTTTCTGAAGCTGTCTCAAAAACGATCTCAAAAACGATCTCTCAAACGATCTCTCAAACGATCTCTGAATCTGGCGATACGCCGCGTATTGTCGTGGCGGCGCTGTATAAGTTCGTCACCCTGAATGACTTTGAGGCGTTGCGTGAGCCGCTGCGCCAGACCATGGTCGATAACGATGTCAAAGGCACGCTGCTGCTCGCCAAAGAAGGTATTAACGGCACCGTAGCAGGCACCCGCGAAGGCATTGATGCCCTGCTTGCCTGGCTGACTGCCGACCCGCGCCTGACCGATATTGACCATAAAGAGTCTTACTGCGACGAGCACCCGTTCTACCGCACCAAGGTCAAGCTCAAGCGAGAGATCGTGACGCTTGGCGTGCCGGGCATCGACCCTAACGATACCGTAGGCACCTACGTTGAGCCTGAAAACTGGAACGACATCATTTCCGACCCGGAAGTGCTGGTGATTGATACCCGCAACGATTACGAAGTGGCGATTGGCAGCTTTGAGGGCGCGGTGGACCCCAAGACCACCACGTTCCGTGAGTTTCCCGAGTACGTGCGCGAGCACTACAACCCGGAGAAGCACAAGAAAGTCGCCATGTTTTGCACTGGTGGCATACGCTGTGAAAAGGCCTCCAGCTTTATGCTCAAAGAGGGCTTTGACGAGGTTTACCACCTCAAGGGCGGCGTGCTGAACTACCTGGAAAAAGTCCCTGAAGAGAAGTCGCTGTGGCGCGGCGAGTGCTTTGTGTTTGATAACCGGGTGGCAGTCCGCCATGACCTGAGCGAAGGCTCCTTTGAACAGTGCCACGCCTGCCGCATGCCGATTTCCGCCGACGACATGCAGTCTTCCGCTTATGAGCCGGGCATCAGTTGCCCGCACTGCATCGACTCGCTGCCTGAGAAAACCCGCGCCGCCGCCCGCGAACGCCAGCGTCAGATCGAGCTTGCCAAGGAGCGCGGCCAGCCCCACCCGTTAGGCTACAACCATCGCGAAAAGCTTAACGCCTAATCTAAGGCTTAATGTTAAGCCGGCGGCCACGCCCGTGGTCGCCTTTGGTCGTAAACATCCCGTTTTTGGCGTGTGAGGCACTAGACTGAAGCTTATTCAGCTTATCTAGGGGCCTCCCATGCCTGTTTCTTGTGATACTTCGGTGACCGAGCGACTGCTTCGCGATGACCAGCAGGGTGTGACCACGCTCACGCTCAACACTCCTAAGCGATTCAACGCGCTTTCCGAGCAGATGCTTGAGGCGCTAGAGGCGGCGCTTGCAGATATTGCCCACGATGAGCAGGTGCGCTGCGTGGTGCTGGCAGCCAACGGCAAGGCCTTCTGCGCCGGGCACGATTTAAAGCAGATGCGCACCAATCCTGATAAAGCCTACCACCAGGCGCTTTTTGCCCGCTGTAGCCAGGTGATGCAAGCTATCGTCCATTGCCCGGTTCCGGTGATTGCCAAGGTGCAGGGCGTTGCCACCGCCGCTGGCTGTCAGCTCGTTGCCAGCTGTGATTTAGCCGTTGCCGCGCAGAGTGCCCGGTTTGCGGTGTCAGGAATTAATGTCGGTCTTTTCTGTTCGACTCCAGCCGTGGCGCTGTCGCGTAACGTGCCCCGCAAGCGGGCGATGGAAATGCTCCTGACCGGCGAATTTATCAGTGCTACCCAGGCGGCTGAATGGGGCTTGATCAACCGGGTTGCCGAGGATGCGGCACTCGACGACGCTGTTCAGGCGCTGACCGAGAGTATTTGCGCTAAAAGTGCCGTGGCGGTGAGAACGGGAAAGGCCATGTTTGCGCGCCAGCTGGCCATGCCGCTGGATGAAGCTTACGCCTTTGCCGGAGAAACCATGGCCTGCAATATGCAAACGCTTGACGCCATAGAAGGCATTGATGCGTTTATCGACAAGCGCCCGCCACGCTGGCAGCACCGCTAGCGTCTGCCCATTGCTAGCCTCTACTCATCGCTAGGGCATCTCCGCTATTAGTGGAATGCGTTTCCGTAAACGCGACAGCGGCTATGACAGCGCGTTATCCTGTTGTTCTTTGCGCCTTCAGGAGAGAGCAGGGTGAGTGAAGCCAAGCGTAGGACGGTTGGGCGTCCGGCAAGCGCCGCCAAAACGAGCGGCGGGCATAGCCAGTCTCTGGTACGAGGCTTAACGTTATTGGAGTATTTAGCGGCAAGCCCCCTTGGGCTTGCGCTGTCGGACGTGGCCGAAAAAGCCGATTTAGCTCCTTCTACCACCCACCGCCTGCTCCAGGCCTTACAGAGTCAGGGCTTTGTGACCCAGGAGAACGAGCAGGGGCTGTGGCGCATTGACGTCAAAACCTTTCGCATCGGTAACAGCTTTCTAGAAGCCCGCGATGTGGTGGCATCCAGCCGACCTTTCCTGCGCCGTTTAACTGCCGAGACTGGTGAAACCGCCAACCTGGGTATTCGTGACGGTGACACGGCGGTGTTTCTTGCCCAGCACGAATCTCCTCAGATGATGCGCATGATTACCCGTTTAGGGTCGCGCGCGCCTTTGCATGCTTCCGGCGTGGGTAAAGCGCTTCTAGCGTGGATGCCCGCCGATGAGCGTGCCCGTTTTCTGGATAGCCGCGAGCTTGCCCGTGTTACTGAAAACACGCTATGTAGCCCCGATGCTCTGCTGGCGGAGATGCAGCAGATTGGCCAGCAAGGTTTCGCCTGCGACCGTGAAGAGCATGCCATTGGCCTGCACTGTGTGGCGGCCTGCGTCTACGACGAGCATGCCACGCCGCTGGCGGCCATTTCCGTTTCGGGCCCTGTGGCGCGCATTCCCGAATCGCGCCTGCTGGCGCTAGGCGCACTGGTGCGCCAGGTGGCTGACGAGATCACCAATCAGCTAGGCGGCCAGGTGCCGCGTTCATTGTAAGCGCCTGTTAATATGCTGAGTCTTTTCCTGGTGGCCCTGGCAAGCGCGACGCTCTTGCCGGGCGGCTCCGAGGTGTGGCTTGCTCGGCTTTGGTGTCTGGGCGAGCCTGCCGTGCTGCTGTGGGTTGTCGCTACCGCAGGCAATACGCTGGGAAGTTTAGTCAACGTGGCCATGGGCCGCTACGCGCGTCAGTTTCAGCATCGGCGCTGGTTTCCCGCATCGCCCAAAAGTCTGGCGCGGGCCGAGCGCTGGTATCACAAGCTGGGGGAGGCGAGCCTGCTGCTTTCCTGGGTGCCGGTGATCGGCGACCCGCTGACGGTGCTTGCGGGCTTATTTCGACTGCCATGGTGGCGTGCTTTTCTATGGATTGTGGTGGCAAAAGGGGCTCGCTATGCGATAGTGCTTGGCCTTGCGAATCAGTGGCTGTTACCGCTCTGCAAGGCCTGACTAACACGCCCAGCGGCACAACAACGTTTCAATCTGCGTCCATACCTTGTCCATGTTCTCATGTTACCCTGTGCGCTTTTATACGCTATCGACATGCGGTGCGTGTGCATTATGGTTTGCATAAAGTGGGCCAACCGTTAGATTTAAGTAAGCATTTACCCTAAGGGAGGTTGAGGTGTGACGCCATTACGCTTATTACCCTGGCTAGGCATCTGGCTGATGACGCTATTTGCGTTGTTGGCAACGCCAGCATTAGCCCAAACGACAACGTCGGCTGCCGACGATCCTGCACAGCCACCGGCAGAGGAGCAGGCGTCTTACGAGGCGCTTGCGGACCTGCTCGAAAATGAACAGTCGCGCCAGGAGCTGATTGACGTGCTGCGCAGTCAGGCGTCGGCGCTGCCGGCTGGTCTGGAAGCGGAGTTATCGCCTGAAGCGGCCGCCGCAGGTGGCAATGTGGCTCCTGAAGATGTGTCGCTGCCCCGCCAGCTGGCCGAACTTACTAGTCGAGTAGTCACCGATATTGGCGGCCAGATTGAGCAGGCTGCCACCGTGGTCGGCGACCTGTTCACCGGTAGCGGTGATTCAAGCACATTCGACTCGGCGGCGTTTATTCAGGCAGCGATTAATCTAGGTATCGTGATTGGTGCCACGTTTGCGCTGTTTTTTGTGTTACGCAGGCTCGGCAAACCTGCGTTTGCCAAGGTAAGCCGCTGGTCATTAAACGGCACCGGTTTAACGCCGGTGCTACGGCTTATTTTATGTGTCGCTATCGCGGCGGTTGTCGACTTTTTGCTCGTAGGTCTGGCGTACGTCGGGGGCAATCTTATCGCCACCTTTGCCGTGGGTGAAACGGGTGAGCTTTCCACGCGCGCATCGCTGTTTCTTAACGCTTTCTTGATTATTGAGCTGTTTAAGGCCGTAATGCGTATGCTCTTCTCCTCCCATTACGAGGGGCTACGCCTGCTGCCTATTTCTGCCCATGAAGCATCCTATTGGAACCGTTGGCTGGCGCGTCTGATCGGTATGGTGGGGTATGGCTTGATGGTGGCTGTGCCGCTGGTCAATTTCTATCTGGGCGTATCGTTGGGGCAAGCGGTGGGTACGCTGATCATGATAATCGCCTTTATCTATGCGGTTAGCGTGGTGCTTAAAAACCGCGTACGCCTGCGTGGCAATATGAATACGATCGCTGCCAATACCACCATGACCGCAAGCCGCGTGTCGTTACAGCTATTTGCGCGTACCTGGCACCTGTTTGCGCTGCTGTATTTCCTGATTGTGTTTGTACTGACCTTAACGCGCCCGGGCGATGCGTTACCCTTTGTGCTATTTGCAACCCTGAAAACCTTAGCGGCCGTAGTCATTGGCTTGCTGGCATCGACGTTCCTGACCCAAACTATTGGTCGGCGTATTCAGCTATCCGATGATTTACGCCGCAAGCTGCCGATGCTCGAACATCGCCTGAATAGCTACGTACCCAATGCGTTACGCGTGCTAAGAACGGTGATTTTGGTCGCCGTCATCATGGTAGTTCTGGATGCCTGGGGCGCGTTTAATCTGGCCGGTTGGTACGCTTCTGAGCGTGGCGCGCATCTGGTAGGTAACCTGATCAGCGTGGCGATCATTCTCATTGTTGCGCTGGGTATCTGGCTCGGTTTGGCAAGCTTGATTGAGCATAAGCTCAACCCGGAAACGGGTACCGGCGAACCCTCCGCGCGAGCTAAAACGCTGCTGAGCCTGTTTCGTAACGCCCTGGCGATTGCCATGGTGACCATTACGGGCATGATCGTTCTTTCGGAAATTGGCATCAACATCGGGCCGCTAATTGCCGGTGCTGGTGTGCTGGGTTTGGCAATTGGTTTTGGTGCCCAAAAGCTGGTGCAGGATGTTATCACCGGCGTATTTATCCAGATTGAAAACGCCATGAATACCGGCGATGTCGTTACGGTAGGCGGCGTTACCGGTACTGCTGAACGATTGAGTATTCGCTCTGTAGGGATTCGTGATCTTTCCGGCACCTACCATATCGTGCCGTTCTCAAGCGTCGATACGGTATCCAACTACATGCGTGAGTACGGTAACCATGTTGGGGAATACGGCATTGGTTACAACGAAAGTATTGATGAAGCCATTGAGCAGCTTAAACTGGCCTTCGAAGATCTTAAGGCCAGCGAAGAGCATGGCTTCAAGCTCTTAGCTGATATGACGGTGGCGGGCGTAACAGCGTTGGCGGATAGCTCGGTCAACATCCGTGTCGTGATTAAAACCACACCGGGCGATCAGTGGGGCGTCGGTCGTGCCTTTAACCGCTTAGTGAAAATGCGCTTCGATGAGGCCGGTATCGAGATCCCCTTCCCACATACCACACTGTACTTTGGTGAAAATAAAGCGGGCAAAACACCGCCTGCTAATGTTCGGGTATTGGAATCCACCGCCCAAGAGAAAAAAGCGGAGCATCCGCCGATCATCACCTCTGAGACTACCCGTCATCAGAGCCACAGTGAGCAAGAGCATCAAAAACCTGATCACGACGACGTTGATGATGTTAGCAACTAGTCGATAATCAGCTAAGCAAGTAGTGGGGCCGCCTTTGGGCGGCCCCACTGCGTTTACGTTTGGGCAGTAGAGGCCCTTGGTATACGCGCTGGATAGAAGTCCTCAGCAATAGCGTGGGCACATTAGGTTGGATAGTTTTCCGAGTGCCTGCCTTCTAGGTAGACCGACTCGCCTCCATCGACACATAGTATTTGGCCTGTGACAAAGTCGTTATCCAGCAGGTAATGCATTGCCTGCATTAGGTGCTCCGGCGTTCCCTGCCGGTGAATCGGAATGCCCTCCAAACGCCATGCGATATAGTCGCGGCTACGCTGTGTGGTAGGTAACACGACGCCTGGTGCAATGCCGTTAACCCGAATATGCGGAGCAAATTCAAGCGCTGCCATTTGGGTCATGTCCGACAACCCCTTTTTAGACAGCAAATACGCCGCATACGGATACTGGTGATAAGCTATTTTATTATCGATGATATTAATCACACAGCCTGTGCGAACTATTTGGGCAAAATGACGAGTTAATAGCAGAGGAGTAAACAGGTTAATGCGAAACTGCGTTTCCAGCATGGCTAGATCGGTTTCCGCGATAGGCGCTGCCTGATAAGTTGAGGCACTGTTAAGCAGCACGCTTAAATGGGGGAAGCGTTCTTTTGCAGACTCAACTAGCGTATCAAGAGGCTCGTGCAGGAAGTTGCACGGCAATATTTCACATTCACGGCCCTTTCCACGAATACGTTCCGCCACTTCTTCGGCTTCTTCTCGCGAGCTATTAACGTGTAAGGCAATGTCATACCCCGCATCCGCTAATGCTTCAGAAAAATGCCGCCCTAAGCGCGTCGCGCCCCCGGTTACTAATGCAGCTTTAGAAGTCATTGAGTGTCCCTGTACTTTATCGTTATGTAATGACTGCGTGTACCGTGCGTTTATTGTTAGTCGATTTATGGCTTGCACACTAAGAGCGTAGCGCTAGTCTGAGAGTTGGTCATTAGCCGATCTTAAGATTATTTCGCCTACCTCCAATGGGGTTATCGCTATGCCAACAACGGCGTTACGCGCAGGGCAGGGCACCGCACTTCATGAGTGTTTGATTTCTATCGGTTCAAATATCGAGCCCGAATTAAACTTTACTCAAGCGTTAAGCCTTTTACGCACCGAATGCGATCTAGTGGCACACTCTCAGGCCATTCGCACGCCGCCGGTGGGCTTTTTAGATCAACCTGATTTTCTCAATGCCGCACTATTGATTCGTACGGCGCTGACCTATGAAGCGTTTCGCCTCTATTTAAAGACGGTAGAAAACCGCTTGGGGCGCGTGCATGGCCCGAACAAATCAGGCCCTCGCACCATGGATCTGGATATTGTGGCGTGGAATGGTGAACTGCTCGACCAGGGATACCTTGAATACGACTACGTCCGGCTCCCTGTTGATGAGGTGCTTACCGTCAGCGGACGTTCTTTAATGACAAAAAAAGGTTAACGATTTATCCGCTCAGGCCGATAACTCTATGGTCGCTAGTCAGCAAGCGCCGAGCTTCTCCCCTGTGAGGGTTTATATTGTTTAGCCTGAATACCAATCTAACCTCGCTGCTGGTGCAAAATAATTTGCGCAACAGTCAGCAGGCGATACAGACCTCCATGCAACGGCTATCGTCAGGCTTGCGTATTAATAGCGCCAAGGACGATCCGGCCGGGCAGGCGATCGCCAATCGAATGGGTTCGCAAATCCGCGGCATGCATCAGGCTATCCGCAATACCAACGACGGGATTTCGCTGGTACAAACGGCTGAAGGCTCGCTTAATCAGATCAACGACAATCTGCAGCGGATTCGTGAGCTAAGTGTTCAGGCGGGCAACGGTACCTATACGCCTGACGACCTGTCCTCAATTCAGGATGAAATCGACCAGCGGATGGAGGAAATCGACCGCATCGCAGAGCAGAGCAACTTCAACGGTATTAACCTGATCGGGGAGGCGCGCAGCCTTAATATTCAGGTGGGGGCCAATGCAGGCAATACCATCAGCGTGCGTATGGCGGCCATGAGCCTTGATGCATTAGGCCTTAATGGCTTCAGCGTGCTTAAAGACAATGCCACTGAAAACCCCATGGACAAGCTTGATGAGGCCATTAAGCAACTGGATCGTCAGCGCAGCTATTTTGGCGCGGTACAAAACCGTTTTGAAAGCGTGATCGATGGGCTTAATAACAACATCGTCAACCTTTCGGCGGCCCAGTCGCGCATTCAGGATACCGATTATGCCAAAGAAGTATCGAACCTGATCCGTGCGCAAATTCTCCAGCAGGCGGGCATGTCGATACTCGCTCAGGCCAACCAGCAGCCGCAGATGATCCTGCGTTTGTTGGAAGGCCTATAAGCTCCAGGCAGTAAAATATACATTCCTTTTTCGCCGATCAGTAACGTCACTGCCTGATCATTAAGCGCTTGGTGATTCATCCATTCCAATATGGCATGCATTAGGCGTTTTTTTTCGTTTGTGATCTCGCCTGATAATTTGCTTTGATAGCGTCATTCACCCTGAATGGCAGAAAAGCAATGGCAATGGATCTTCCTCATGTAAGTGCTGCGTTAGGCGTTTTACACCCTATTTGTATAGCCCGCGGGCGTAATGCGGAGGTTTGGGATGAATCAGGCCAGCGCTATATCGATTTTATCGGCGGCATCGGCGTGCTTAACCTTGGTCATAGCCATCCGGCAGTAGTGGAAGCCGTTCAAAGCCAGGTAGAAACGTTAATGCATTCTGCATTTAATGCAGTGCCACATCGGGGTTATCTATCGGTAGTAGACGCATTAAACCAGTTTGTACCGGTCTCCTATCCGCTCTCCTGCATGCTCACCAATAGCGGTGCAGAAGCAACCGAAAACGCTCTCAAAGTTGCTCGAGGTGTCACCGGTCGACAAGCAGTTATTGCCTTCGACGATGCTTTTCATGGCCGAACGCTGGCCGCCTTGAACTTGAATGGCAAGGTTAAACCGTACAAGTCAGGCCTTGGCGCCTTACCGGGGCCTGTCTATCACCTACCTTTCCCGAGCCGTGATAGCGGTGTGACCGATGAGCAGGCGCTTGCCGCGCTGGAGCGGCTATTTGAAGTTGAAATACCCGCCGATGAAGTGGCTTGCATGATCGTTGAGCCCATCCAGGGAGAAGGTGGTTTTCGCCTATTGTGCCCTCAGTTCGCCACGGCAATGCGTGAAATCTGTAATCAACACAACATCATACTGATATTTGACGAAATTCAATCAGGATTCGGGCGCAGTGGTAAGCGTTTCGGCTTTTCACACTTGGGCGTTGAGCCAGATCTTCTGTTGATGGGCAAAAGCATCGCCTCTGGGTTGCCGCTAGCGGCGTTAGCGGGGCGGGCAGAGCTAATGGATGCGTTACCCAAAGGTGCGCTGGGTGGCACATACTCAGGCAATGCAGTGGCATGCGCAGCCGCACTGGCCGTCATGGACATCATGCAGGAAGAGGCGCTTGCCTGCTGGGGAGAGCAGCAGGAAGCACTGATAGTTGAAGCTTACCAGGCGTGGCAGTCAAGCGGCCGCTTTCCTATGCTGGGAGCCATGACGGGCGTTGGTTCGATGCGGGGTATTGTTTTTAACGATACTCAAAATGCCACAGGCGCTGAGCATCTGACGGCGCTATTGACCGCCGGACGTAACGCTGGCGTTCTGCTGATGCCCAGCGGACGCAAACGCAATATTCTACGTTTATTGCCGCCGCTCACCACTGAGCCAGAAATATTAAAAGAAGGTCTAAGCCTTATTGAACAGGCGCTGGAGACGCTAAGCGCATGATCGCAATGCAAGCCGGTGAAAGTGTTAGCGCGGTATACAAGCGCTTTCTGGAAGCCCTAAAGACCCGCGGCTTCGACGGCGAGATTGCCCCTGATTAC
>NZ_JBQTDC010000060.1:0-15105 GCF_052353045.1 Halomonas sp. AOP7-B1-5
TCGACAACCACGGAACGGTTATCAAGAAGAAGCCGCTGGTGGCTCCAAAGATACCTCATTAGTGGAGCGCCAGCGTCGCTTCGATGATGATCCAGATGAGAGCTGGGCCGAAACATCCCATTCAGTCACGACCCTCCCACCCGATATAGATGAAAAATCGAAAGACACACTGCGTACCTCAGGGTTATCTACGGCGGAAGAGCGCCCGACCACTGAGCTGACCCAGAATGATACACCTATCAAAGTGGCTGAGGGTGATAGCTCTTTACAGGCCGTATTTCGCGCACGCAGCCAGCAAATATTTCAAGATAAAGCCGCTCAACTGCTACCAGGGCGCTGGGAGCAGTTAAGTGCATTTGACCTTCATCAGTTAATACAGCAGTTGGAGCAAAAGAAACCCTCTCTGCGTCAATGGCTTAAGTGTGTGGTCGGGCTGTTATTAATGACAGGGCGTAGCCTCGACAGTGTGCTGAACACACAGGTAATCAAACACTTTGAGTGGATCCCAAAGGTCATTACCGACCAAGCAATTTACGTTTTACCCAGTGAGTTAGCGTATTGGGTATCAGGGGTTTACCGACCAGAAAATAGTCGCCAGTTGACAGGAGATTGGCCGGTTCAAATGCGCATTACACAAGACCGTCTAGCGCTGCCCGTTCCGCCAATGTTTTGGCGGCTCATAAAGCTAAAAGTACTCCACCTCGCGGTAAGAGTTAATAAACGCTCTGTACCACTGTTTCCAAAAGATTATCGGGAAGAGCTGAAAAATGAGACGAAAGCACTGCTCTCTGACACTAACCGACAAACTGGGTCGCGGTTAACCGCCCATCGCTTGGGTGTCCACCTTTTTAATACGCTCAACCACGGTGATGCTGATTTAACAGCGGCTTGCTTGCTAACGGCACGAGTTCCCTCATTCGGTCAGCAAGCGTCTCTTTATTATTATGCGCCGCACGTGAAACGACTTGAACAGCTATATATCCGAGCTATGGAGGCCATCGCATGGCAATGTTCTACTGATCCGTCATCAGAAGCTGAGCCCTCCCAAGCTATCGCATACGCTACCCCCCGCGATGCCAACTATGTGGGGTCTAATCTAGTACCCAGAGCAGCATACGTAAGCGATCTTGTTACTAATATGCAACAGCAGATTAAGGTAGCTAAAAAGGGGGCAAGGCCGGCCACACTGTTCAACATGCACAATGCCTACGTGGCATATACCGTGGCCATGCTGATGTTCTCGACAGGGTATCGAAGCGTTCGTGACCCACTGCCAAGCTGGGAGAACATTTCGCTATCGCGGCGCATGATCATCATTGCCGACAAAACCGACGATCAACAAAGCCATGCGCGGTTTTTACCACTGACGAGCCTTATGGTCGAGCAGCTCCAGCACTATCAACGCCACCGCCAGGGTCTTCTTGGCCGCTTAACGTTCTTTCTCCAACACCAGTGGAATACGCCGTTCATGTTCCTGGATCAATACGGTAATCCAAAAGAAGTCACTCCAACCCGGCTACATGACCAGTTGCAGTGGATCGACTCCCCGCCTTTAAATATCAACCGGCATTATTTGCATACGCGATTAAAAGAGAGTGACTTATCGTCGGAGGTTGTCGATGCCTTTATGGGTCATTGGGACTCAGGCCAAGAGCCTTGGTCCAGCTACTCGACATTTTGCCCACGTGAATATCAGCACCTTATCGCTTCAGTTATAGAGCCCCTGATGGCGCAACAAGGCTGGAAGGCATTGAAAGGAGCGGCGCTGTGAGTGACAAGACACTCTGGTCAGGATGGCGACTGCCTCGCCCCCAAAAAATGGCAACCGACGGCCAAGAAGAGCGCCGCTATCAACGTGATCGTGAACGCTATCAATTCCTGATGGGCATTCTCGAAACCTTGGAGCAAAAGGTGCCCGGTGCCAGGGAAGGCAAACCGAACCTCTTTTTTTCAGACGCCGATACCGCTGCGGTGTTTGAAGCCTTGCACCAGAACACGCCACCCAAGGCGCTGCGCAAAACGCACAATTTTTTAGTGCAAGGCTTGGAAAATGGCCATAAAAAACTGAAATGGCATGTAACCATCCCAAGTCCATTGGTCACTGTCGCCCGCAAGCCTCCAACGGTCACCACCTCTTCGTTCTCAGACCTGCATCGTTGGGATGCCCTCGTAGAAACACATGACGCAATGTTTAGTGTGGAAAACCTTAGCGGCAAGGCACTGCGTAAATGGATGGTGGGCCGATGGTTATTTCAGTTGATTCGCGAAGGTGCTCTGCTGCATAAGCGTTACCTTGAGCAGGTGCCCCAGGCGTTTGAACAAGGTATTTCTTTTGCTCCAGGCACAGGGTTTCTCATATTATCGGACTGCATTCATTCAGCTAATGTGGACGAGGAAGAAAAAGAAGAAGCCGACGAAGTATCTCATGCGAATCCGTCTCCCAAATCGCTCTCTGAAACTCCCCTCGAAAAAGAGCTGCGATTTCACTATCGGCGACTATGTTTAAGTCCGATGAGCCAGTTGCTACTCCTAAACACCTACCAGCATATAGGCAACGCATGGCCAAGAACCGCTTCTAAAAGCTTGGTGCCTGTCGAGCAGTGCCTGACGTTTTATATCAAAAGCATTGCTGTCGATACACCGCCAGCAAACATCTCAACTCTGCTAACGATGGCAAAAACAGCATCGGCGCTCGATATGCCACCGTTACTGACACACTACGCCAGCAAAGCCGACTCCTCGCACTCGTTACGCCCGTCCTCATGGAAGCGTTTGCTTAACCGCAATGTGTTAATAGCCCCTTCAATAGACACCCACGAAGAAGACGTCTACCTCGATTTCCAAACAACTCACCAGGCCAGCGCTCCCCCTTCCGACCAGCTAAAGCAGCTTCGTCAGTTGCAGCAATGCTTTTCAGCTTCGTTAGTAGGACAAACGGGCAGACGTGAAGCAATCGACAATATCAACGCATTTCTAGCGGTTTCAAATAGTAACGGTGTCATGGTGACGATGCTCGCCAACTGGTGTAAAAAGCTGATGCAAAAAGGTGGCCGGGTTAAATCCAAACTGGCTGCAAGCACTGCAGAAACGTATTTATCGAACATTGCACGCCCGCTGGTAGCGCACAGTCAATCCCTTGGGGATGTTCAAGCTGCCAGTGCCGATCAGTGGGAAGCGCTGTATGAAAACGTATTAAACAGTGCTAAAAATCCCACTTCCAGAGCGAAAATGCGAAATCGTCTTGATGATTTTCATCATTTTCTCGTTGATTCCTTCGCACTCCCCCACATCGACCTCGACAGTGCCAATGCAGAAAAACAGCGCGTCGATGTGAATATCATTACACCCGCCGAATTTCGCCGCGCTTTGGCGCTGATTGAGTCCTCACAGCAGCCCGAGCGCTTTCGCACGATGCAAAAGCTTGCTTTGATACTGGGTTACCGTCTCGGGATCCGCCGCAGCGAGTGCGCGGGGTTGCAAATAAAAGATGTCGCCTACCTATTTGATAACGACGCTTTCGATGGCGAGATCATCATTCGATCCAATGAATACCGAAAAGGCAAAAGCTATTCAGCAACACGACGGTTGCCGCTATGGTTACTGATGCCAGAAGAGCGAAAGCAACTTATCGAGTGGGTAAAACGTCGCCAGGGCGAAATCACTACCCAACAGGTAACTAAACAACTGCTTTTCTGTCGCAGCGGCAATGGTCGACTGCTGCTGGAAGATAAGGCACTTTTTAAACCGATACAAACTGCTTTAAAAACGGCCAGTGGCGACAATACCCTGCGCTACCATCACTTGCGGCATAGTTTCGTGACGTTCACTTTATTGCGTCTATTGGAGCAAGTTAATGGAGAGCTCCTACCACGCGCATGGGTACTGGATGATCATCGCAATATAGCGATGCCGAACACCGATGCCGATATTTCGGCCTTAGCTGGTCTTGCGCCTCAATACAGGCCTTCGCGTAAACGGCTTTGGCAACTCGCACTCTGGGCGGGGCATGCAAGCCCCGATGAGACGCTTAGCTCGTACACCCACTCTCTCGACTGGATCCTTGGGCAAAACTTGCGTGAACGTTTTAACCCCACCCTCAATATCGATCAACAATTCACACTACTTAATTTATCGACTAGAACAGCATTGAGCAGTTGGCGTAACCGTCGCGGGCTCAAAGGACAGACGCAAGCCGGCGTGCTATTGCAATATATGCAGGATGAGTGGCAGCCATATCTGGCAAATGACCCGCTGGAGAAAGAATGGCAGCCCTATCAACCGCCCACCGAGAACCCGCTCGACAACCCTTTCGAAGCCTCGTTCGACTGGCCCGAAGCAACGACGATTTATCAAAGCCTACGGCTTGTTGAACAACAAGAGATTAATGGCATATCGCTTGGCGACGCTATTAACCGTACAGCCAAACGATTCGTACTCGACCCAGAGCAGCTATCTCTCTGGTTGGAGCATGGCGAAGCATTAATGCAACGTAAAACACGAAGAACCAATCAACAGTTTAGTCGCGAAGATAACCGCAATGACCGTTCTCGGCGCGTGGCATCGCAACGTATCTATATGCCAGAGCTTCAACGCTGTATGGCACCGCCTATCAAGCCAGCGGTACTAAGAGAGACCGGGCAGTTTTTTCACCGCCTGCTCGACTGGCATCAGTCACAGTCCGATATCGCGGAAGAAAGCCTAATGACGTTACCCCGCCTTATTCACGAGGGCGCTGATTGAGCGGTCTGAAGGTACTGGCTGTTGGCATTGCTTATCAGGATTCGCATCTTCAGCGCGAGTGGCTGTTGAGTAATGCCAGAACGCAGCCCTTCTCCTACTTACTTATAGCTCTTTGGAATCAATTGCGACCGTCCAAGCAGCCGTGATCGCCGACCGCCGCTCCGGTCGCTCGCTTTCTGATGCTGTGGTGGTCTCGCAGGAGCGTCAGCTCAGTGCGGTCAGCTTCGGCAGCCCCTTCAGCAGCGTCGGCCACCACTTGTCGGCGGCGGCACCCAGATGAACGGTGATTCGCCGAGCGTGCAGCCTCAGCGTGGCGGCGACCTTCAGCACCTGCTCGCGCATCCGGCTGAGGCTCCAGCCTTGCCGGGTCTGCCGCTCCAGCAGGCAGCGCAGGCCATGCAGGACCTGGTAGGCGTAGAGGCTGAGCAGCAGGCTCACCTCGTTGCGGGCCATCACGTCCTGAACGGTGGAGGCGCCACGATCGGTCGACGAGAGGTGCACGTCCAGCGCCGACTTCACCTCGCCCATGTGCGCCTCGGCGCTGCCGCGCTTGCGGTAGAGCGCCAGGACCTTCTCCGGCGGCCAGTCGAACTTGCCGAGGTTGGTGACCAGGAAGAAGGCATGCAGCAGCAGGTCATCGGGGCGTTCCTGCACCACCAGCACCACGCGACGCGGTGCCGACCAAGAGCCCGCTTGATACTCCAGATCGTGGCACCACTCGCGAGGCTGCTCGGGTGGCCGGCCGGGTGGCCGCTTCAGGTGCGGTGCCGCCAGCTTCTGCAGGCCGGAGTGACTGCGCAGTCGGCCCAGGTACTCGATGTCGCGCTCTTCCAGGGCCTCCAACGTCGCGTTGTCGGTGAAACCGGCGTCGATGCGCACCCGAACCTGGGCGCCGGTGCTCTCGTTGAGTCGCCGCACCAGATGCGGGATCCAAGTGTCGGCGTTCTCGGCCGGGCCGGCGTTGCCCTCGCGCAGCAGCCCACCCACCATGTCGCCGGTCTCGGCCAGCGAGGCGACCAGCGGCGAGTAGATGCGGGCCCCGTAAAGGCCATGATAGGCCGACCCGCCCTGGTGGCCATGCACCTTGATCGGCAGGCCGTCGATGTCCAGCGTCAGCTGTTTGGGACGTTCACCGTTCTGCAGCGAGGTCAGGCGCCAGACCACCAGCCGCAGCAGGCCTTCGTGCACGGCATCGATATTGTCGTTACGACCGAGGCAGCTCAGCAGCCGCGACAGCGTGGCTTGAGACGGCCGGTCCTGGACCAGGGGCGTCATACCGCGTGCATCGCTGCAGGCCAACTGCCAAAGCGGGTCACGGCGCAGCGTGTCGGTATCGCTGAGATCGATCCAGCCCATCGCACGCTGCAGCACCAGGGTACGCAACTGGCTGGCCAGCGAATGACGGATGCGCAGCGGGTGGCGTCGATCGACCAGATTGTCTTCCAGCGCCTCAATCACGCCGCTGTTGTCGAGGGCCTCACGCAACAGCAGAGCGCCGCTGTCGCTGGTGGTGCGCTGGCCGCTCAGCTCAACACGGACAGAGCCGTTGCATGAGGGCGTCCAGGTGGATAGGCTTTCACCCATGGCGAGTGGTCCTCTTGAATCGTGTTCTGGCAGGAACATCCTGATTCTACAAGAGAAAACCACTCGCCATCTTCGTTTTCAGGTCGGCCTCATGAATAAGCCGGGGTTACGCAATCATATGCAACGTAGCACCGGGCAGATCGAGCTACCCAATGCTGATGCCATTAACAGTGTCCGCGGACTATTGCGTCCGCTGCGTTGTTTTGAGCAAGTTTACCTCGTGGTCGAAGCCGAGGTAGTGGCCAAAGAAAAAAGCATCAAACGCTACTGGTCCAATGCGACCGACATTTCCCACAAGCGCATTGAGTTGATTCCAACGCCCTCGCCATCTGGCCGGACACGTCATTGGTATGGGAATGCCAATCTCAAAATCACGCGGGGACATTACAAAGACCGTCATCAACCCTTATGGGAAGCCGTACGCTTCGCTGCCTTTATGACGATGCTGGTATTGGGTCTGGGAGACGACGAGCAGCTGCCAGTGACATCATCATTAACTAACGGCGGTAAGGAACCCATCGGGAATCAAAGAGCCCGGCTTAACGTTGGGGCTTAAAAACTTATCCCCACCGCTTAATTTAGAAGTGGTGGGGATAAGTTGAATAGTAAGCAACGCTCTTAGACTAGCTGCTCAGCACCTCGTACGCGTTAATAAAACAAAGCTTCTGACTAGCGAAATTAGCCCACTTGGCGGTTACCTGTATGCGCTGGCCCATTAGCGGTACACCTTGCTCGGTAATATGGCGATCTGTGAGATAAAAACGACAGTTTCCCTTTTCACAAATCAAGTAAAGCGACCAAACCTGATGCTGCATCAACCATTCAGGCCCTTCGGCGCCAGCAACGTAAACCTCACCTTCAAACTGACGTCCTGCCTTTTGAGTAGTTATCTGCGATGTTACTGCCATGCTTGATCCTCCCAGGCCCAAAGCGTGCGCTCTAATTCCGCAAGAAGACGCGGGATCGCTTGGCGATTAGCGTCAAGGCCAAGTTGTTGAAGGGTGCGCCCTACCCAGGTCGTTAGCGCATCAAGGTTGCTGTTCTCTTGCCCATCACCAAGCCACATCACGAGCGCGCAGCCAGAAGCTAAGCTAGTGGCGGAGGCCAAGGACTCCGCCAAACGGCGTTCAAGGCGTCGCTGAGATTGGTGGGTTGCCGTAACGCGCAGTGAGTGTTCGATATCGTCACGGTTCATTTTTTGAGTATTGAGCTGCTTCATCGTCTTCTCCTAAGCGCGTTTCTGGTTAAGCATGCGCTCAAACGCAGAGCCGTCTTGGCGCGTTAGGTTGGGCACAAAGCGTGAGTAAACACGGAAAAGCATTTCCGTCGTGGTATGGCCCATCTGGCGTGCTATCCACTCGGGGCTCTCGCCTGCCGCAAGCCACAATGTCGCCGCAGTATGGCGTGTCTGATAAGGCCGTCGCTTATTCAACCCCAGTTCTTCTAGCAACGGATACCAGACGCGCTTAGTGACGTTATGATGCGATAGCGCGGTGCCTTTGCGCGTGGTGAAGACTAAGCCTGTCTTCCCCGTGACTTCAAACTGAGCCTTCAAGGCATCGAAGACCGGCTGCGACATATCAATCGCACGAAAGGACCCATCGTTCTTAGTGGGCACAACCTTGCCGTTCACCACCGCTTGATGCACTAGAATCTGACGTCGAGAGAAATCAACATGCTCCCAGGTTAAACCGTCAATCTCGCCAGTCCGCATGCCGGTGAAGAAGCGCACGGTGTAGTACTGACGAAAGTCATCGCGGACGTTACTGATGATCCGCTGCACCTCATCTAGGGAAAACGGCTCCACATCGGTGCGTGGCACATTGAGCGATTTAATCCCGCGGTACGGTGAGCTAAACTCATAGCGGTCGGCGGCTTCATTCAGCATCATGCGCAATGGCGTCATGATGTGGTTAATGCGACTGGCAGAGAGTTTCTTGCCGCTCCGGGTATTTACTTTGGCGAGTGACGCCCGGAATTCAAGGATTTCTGCACGGGTGATGCTGCCGACTTCCTTATGCCCTAACGCTGGCAAGATATGGCGATCCAGACACCCCTGCACGGTGACGATCTGTGACTCGCGCCATTCGATCTCTTTCTCCGCAAACCACGTCTCAGCAAACTCGCGCAGTAATGGTGTCGCTTGATAACCTCCTAAGGTAGTCAGTGCACGCTTGCTTAATGTCTTCGCTCGCGGGCTATCCGGAAAATAACGCCCGTAATCAAACGAGCCCAGCGTAATCTCCGCTTCGATCTTCTCCAGGATTCGCTCTAATTTCTTACGGTTGGCAGCTGTGTTCTCCAGTGATGTTTGTTCGCGACAACGTTTACCTAAATAGCGGAAATCAAAGTACAGCTTGCCTGTTTCTTGGCGTGCAACAATTTTACCCATGGCACACACCTCCCCCTGCCATTGGTACGCCAATGCTTTCCTCTTTTGAGTGAAGCTGCATATCGCGCTCGATGGGCTCCCACAAATAAAGAATCTTGCGGCCTCCAAACGGACGGATGTAATGAACACCTTCAAGCAAAACGTCATCTTTTAAACGTTCACGGATGGTGCGTGCATCGTACTTAATGCGCTCTGCAAGCTCACCCGTAGTTAAGTAGTGGATAGGCATCTTATGTACTCTTTAGTGGCCCTATGTAGCTTACACGCTACATAATAGGCATTAAAAAGATGCTGTCAAGCGCCTTTTGTAGCGTTTACTCAACATAAGATGCGATAAGCCAAAATATTTGATAGGATGCAGTCAATTGAAAAAGGCTGCTTTCATGATTCGATTTCGCTTAAAAGAGCTACTGGCTGAGAAAGGTTTTCAAGAAAACCGGCGGGTTACACTTGATGAAGTATCACAGGCCACAGGTATTCATCGCACAACGCTGTCAAAAATCGCTAATCAGCGCGGCTATAACACTGGCACGGAAAACGTAGACCGGCTTTGTGAGTATTTTGGTTGCCAGGTCGAGGATGTCATCGAATATATTTCAGTATCTGATACGCCAGCCTCATCCAAATAAGCCCTGCTTAAATAAACCGCTGGGATCACATTTTCCTTTAATAATCTCAACCTCTCCTATCTTACTAATTTAATTAAACAAATCCTTCGCAAATAGTGCTCATGACTTGTAAGTTAACAATGAAGCCATCGGTCCTGTCGATTTGGTTAGAGGTGCCATCACATTGACCTGGAAGTTTGTATTTAGTAAATTAACTTCCATTCAAATTTTAACTTCCAGGCATCGAGGACCTTCATGGCCGAGTTCTCTCACACTTTTCCCGCTGCACGCGGCATTCAGTCTGGACGGCCATGTTACGTGGCAATGTGCCCTCTTAGATTAGTACCTAAAATTTTTATTTTTGACGGGCACGAAGTACCTCCTGAGCTGAGGGCCCAACGTGTTCTGAACCGTACTCGTATCCCTGACATTGTGAGCTATTTAGTAGACAACCCTTCGGACTATACCCTTTCTGGCATCACCGCTTCTGTAGATGGTCACGTCTCGTTTGAGCCCAGCACGGACACCGGACTTGGGCAAAACCTAGGGCTGCTGTCTATTCCAATGGATGCGAAAATCCTAATTAACGATGGCCAACACCGCCGCGAGGCTATCGTACAAGCGATAGAGCAAAATCCGGAACTTGGGTATGACAATATCCCAGTGCTTTTCTTCATCGACGACGGTCTTAAACGCAGCCAACAAATGTTCGCTGACCTGAACAAGCATGCGGTACGTCCAAGCGACTCCATTAGCACCCTCTATGACCATCGAGACGCTTTATCTGAACTTGCTAGAAATGTGGTTCGAGAAGTAAAAGTTTTTTCAAGGCTGACCGAAATGGAGAGATCGAGTATCTCTAATCGGAGCAGTAAATTTTTCACCTTGTCAGCAATAAAAAATGCATCCAAAGCTTTGCTGATGAAGGGAAAAAACACTCCCATCACTGAAGACGAGCAAGAACTAGCGATTCAGTTCTGGAACGAAGTAGCTGAAAATATGATGGACTGGCAGCTAGCCTTAGAAAAGAAAGTAGCCACTTGTGACCTGCGAGAACAATATGTTCATGCTCACGGCGTCATGTTGCAGGCTATGGGGCAATTAGGTGCTGATCTCATTTGTAAGCCTAAATCGCAGTGGAGTGGAATCCTACAAGGCCTGCAAAGAATTGATTGGGCGCGCGCGAACAGCGATTGGGAAGGCCGTGCTATGCATCATGGCCGCATTAGCAAAGCCCGAAGCAGTGTAGTTCTCAGCGGTAACTACATCAAAAAACAGCTCGGTATCCCGCTTACCCCGATAGAGCAGGAATATGAGGAGTCGTTCAAATAATGGCAGCAAAAGAAAATTTTATTTTTTCAGATCATTTATCCATGATCCAGGATTACACCATTGCCGGTCGTCCTCTCGTGGATTTAGTTCGAGAAATCCAGACCATCTACTGCTCAGATGACCGCCCTTGGATCATTGGTTTTAGTGGTGGTAAAGACTCAACATGCATTTTGTCGCTTATTTACATGGCGCTACTTCAGCTTCCAGTAGAGAAACGTAAAAAACACGTGTATGTCGTTTCATCCGACACTCTGGTCGAAACCCCTGTCGTCGTCGGCATGATTAAGCGGGTAATAGCCACTATCAATGAGTCAGCGCCTCGTGAAGATTTACCCATGAGCGCACACAGTGTAGTGCCGAAGACAGATCAAACATTTTGGGTAAATTTACTGGGCCGTGGCTACCCTGCGCCGAACCAATCTTTTCGTTGGTGTACGGAGCGAATGAAGATTGACCCTGTCAGCGAGTTCATCCTTGATAAAGTCGCTGAGTTCGGTGAAGCCGTTGTCGTATTGGGCTCCCGTAGTCAGGAAAGTGCTTCACGAGCGCAGGTAATCTCTAAGCACAAGATCGACGGCTCTGCTTTAAGCCGCCATAGCTCATTGCCTAATGCATACACGTATATGCCAATCGAAAGCTGGTCAGCAGATGAAGTATGGATGTATCTAATGAGTGCCCCTTGCCCCTGGGGCGGGTCTAATAGAGAGCTGCTAGAACTTTATAAAGGGTCTAACCAGGGTGAATGCCCCATTGTTATTGACAAAAGTACTCCCTCTTGTGGCAACAGTCGTTTTGGCTGCTGGACTTGCACTGTTGTTACTGAAGACAAAGCGCTTCACGGATTGATCGAGTCAGGGGCCAATTGGATGAAGCCTCTACTGGCTTTCAGAAATATGCTCTACCAATCTCGGCAACCTGAAAATTCCGAGGAGTATCGCAACTTCCGTCGCCGGACTGGTCGCGTGTCATACAACTCAGGCGATATCAGCGACGACAGCATTCATGAAATTCGCCACATACCTGGCCCTTATTGGCTATCAAAGCGCCAAGAATTTCTTCGTGAACTTCTGACCATTGAGAAAGAGATTAACGAGAGCGGAGAATCCATCGAACTGATCACGCGACCTGAATTGCATTTGATCAGAAGAGAATGGCTGAGAGACCCAAACGAACCGGACTGGGAAGATTCCCTGCCCCACATATACCGTGACGTATATGGTGAAGACCTCGACTGGGTGGAAGACGATGCCGGAGCATTCACACGCGCAGACTCGGAAACGTTGGAAAAGCTTTCCGATACGTATGGGGTTCCGTCTTCTCTAATCCGAAAGATGCTTGAAGCAGAGCTTCAGGTGTCGGGCCTTGGAAAACGTAGGGGTATTTTAAATAGCCTGGAAAGCATCCTTCAGCGCGACTGGGAAGAGCTTGAAACTATCAACGAACGTAATCAGTCCTTTCGCAAGCGTGGCAAGTTGTACGTTGAGGAAGTAAAAGACGAATTTTCAGAGTTTTTGCATTAATGCTTATCAAAGAGCTTACGCTGACCGATTTCCGAGTTTATGCAGGCACCAATCATTTTAATTTAGCTCCCGAAAAACACTTCGGAAAAACCCGACCCATCATTCTCTTCGGAGGGCTAAATGGGGCAGGTAAAACAAGTATTCTTCTAGGCGTAAGGCTTGCCCTCTACGGGCGCTTATGCCTTGGCTCTACCGTTTCTCAAAAGCGTTATGAAGAGTTTCTCCTGGACGCTCTACATCACTCAAAAGAGACTGACCGCTCTGCGAACCAAGCATCTGTTGAGCTAACGTTCACGTATGCCAAGCTTGGCACGGAAAACCAATATCATGTTCTACGTGAATGGCAACGGAAGGGAAGCAGTGTCAAAGAAACTCTGACAATCCTTGAAGACGGCACTCTTATTAAAGGTCTCAATTACGACCAAGCGCAGAACTTTCTTAATGAACTTATTCCTGCTGGCGTATCTGACTTGTTCTTTTTCGACGGTGAAAAGATAGCTCAATTAGCGGATGACACAGGTGGAGCCGCTTTAGAGCAATCCATTAAGAAGCTACTGGGACTGGACGTAGTTGAAAGGCTTTCCGGCGATTTGACGGTTCTCAACCGTAACCTGACCAAACGATCATCAGCTCAAGAGATTCAAGCTCAAATAGATTCCGAACAATCCAACCTCCAAGATTGCCGTACTCGTGTCGAGTCGATTCGACAAGAGATCACTACGGCTCGTGCTCAACGTGCTGAGATTCAGAATCGAGCTAATAAGATCCAAAAAGGGATTGATGATCGAGGTGGACACTTTTCTGCCTCTCGAACACAGCTCGTAGATGAATTATCAGAACTGCAAGATAAACGGGAACATTTAGTTTCTCAGATTAATAGCCTAGTATCTGATGCGGCGCCTATCGCACTTGCAGAGGAGTTCTGTGCAAGGACGGAGACCCAAATAGAGAGCGACCTAAATCTCCACAGTCTTCTTCAGGAGCGTAGAATTCACGAAGAGTATCGTACGAAACTAATTGAGTCGCTTGACTCAAAGTTATCGGAAGATACTTTAAGCATAGTTCTTAATGGATTAGATACGCTTAACCTATCTTCAAAAGATCGGAGTCTCGATCAGCTAATTCATGATTTGACACCGTCTCAAGCTGGTCACCTTTTCACTACGTTTAATCAGGCTCGAAAGCAGCGTGAAGAAGTATCTACGTTATTCGAATCGTTAGAAAAAATTGAAGCTGCTCTCGATGAGATAGGCGCTTCACTAGCGCGCGCACCAGACGACTCACTGATCGCTACGGATTTTGAGAATCTTCAGCAGCTACAGCAAAAGCTTGGCAGGCTAGACGCTGAAATCGATACCCTTCGAAAATCAGGTAAAGAGACTGCGAATGAGGCTGTTGAGGTTGCCCGAAGACTTGATCGGCTTTATGAGACAGCTGCGAAATTAAGCGACCAAAAACGGGTGCTCGACTATATAAATAATGCGAATGGCCTTCTAACCGACTATGTAGACCAGACAGCTAAAGCAAAAATTCAGGATCTTGAAGCACAGTTCACTGAATGCTTTGCAAAGCTGGCACGTAAGGATGACTTGGAGCTACAGATCCGCATCGATCCTACAACTTTTAATGTAAGTCTTCTCTCCGGCAGAGGTAGGGGAATTGCAAAAGATGAGCTTTCTGCCGGTGAAAAGCAGATTTTCGCGATCGCAGTGCTCGAAGCGTTGGCAAAGACCTCAGGACGCCAACTGCCGATGATCGTTGATACCCCTCTGGGGCGACTAGACTCAGAGCATCGAACTAAACTAGTCGAAGGTTATTTTCCAACCGCGAGTCATCAAATGATTGTTCTTTCGACAGATACGGAGGTCGACGAAGCATTTTATACAGCTCTCTCACCAGATATTTCACGAGCCTATAAGCTCGAATACGACTCTAGAGTAGGGGCAACACGGGCCCGTGAAGGCTATTTCTGGCAAGAGAAGGAGGCCCACTAAATGTTTCCCTCTCGTATCCAGTTAAGCAAGAAGACTTGGGACCGTTTGCAGTATATGCAAACGAAAACACGCCTGACGCCTAACGTACTGGCACGTACGGCGATCGCGCTGGCGCTGCGTGATACGCATACGGCAACGATCAATGAAAACAAGCCTGAACAGACGCATGTGATCAACCGTGATGTGCTATTTGGCGATCAGGCGAGTGTGTATGAAGCCTTGATTCGGCAGTTTTGTGCCGAGCAAAAGGTCGATGCTGATGTTCAGGATATTGTTCGGTCATTGATCGATGTTGGCTTGCATAAAATAGGGCATGTAAAATCGATAGCTGATTTAAAACAAAGTTTTGTATAAAACAGCTTATTCTAAAAAGAGCAAAAGTGCTCACTAAAAAGTGAGCACAAGTTTTCATCCATCCGGCAAGCTCAAATAGTATCATTAACCGCTTTTTTTAATTCTCCATCGACATCGTTTTCGCTTATAAAGCCGGATTTATATTTCAATGCTTCTAACACTCTATTTTTTGTTGCAGACCTAGGGCTGAAATAATCACCAGAAAGTTCGATACCTCTAAGGCTCGATCACTTCTATCGGACATTTAAAATCAAAGCGTTTTCGAGGGCGCATATTCAACTCGAAAGCGATAGCGTCGAGCTCTTCTTGGCTATGCACGGAAAGATCCGTCCCTTTCGGTAAATATTGGCGGATAAGGCCATTGATATTTTCGTTGGCGCCCCGTTGCCAGGGGCTATGTGGATCGCAAAAGTAAATGGCGACGCCGGTTTCCTGAGTGATCTTTGCATGCTGCGCCATTTCGCGGCCCTGGTCATAGGTCATGCTTTTTCGGGCCGTCGTCGGCATTCGGTTTAAGGCCGCACTGAAGCCTGCTACCGCTGATGTAGCGGTGGCATCGTCCATTTTAGCGAGGATGAGAT
>NZ_JBQTDC010000061.1:0-12427 GCF_052353045.1 Halomonas sp. AOP7-B1-5
CTAGCCATTCATCATCAGGTCAGCTGCGGGCCAGCCTTGATGATGGCCTCATTTACGCCTTCAAATTTCTTGAAGTTATCCACGAATTTGGTCGCAAGCTCTTTCAGGTGACGATCATAGGCGTCACGGTCTTCCCAGGTATCGCGCGGGTCAAGGAGGCTGGAATCAACGCCCGGCACGGCAACCGGAACTTCCAGATTCAAGCCTTCAATGTGCTTGGTTTCCACATCACGCAGTACGCCTGACTGAATTGCGCTGATGATGGCGCGGGTGGTCGGGATAGAGAAGCGCGAACCGCCTTCACCGTAAGCGCCACCCGTCCAGCCGGTGTTCACCAGGTAAACCTGGGCGTCCTTTTTATCAACACGCTTGATCAGAAGATCAGCGTATTCACGCGCCGGGCGTGGGAAGAACGGGGCGCCAAAGCAGGTAGAGAACGTAGCGGCCAGACCTTCAGAAGAGCCCATTTCGGTAGAGCCCACTTTGGCGGTATAACCAGACAGGAAGTGGTACGCCGCGGCTTCTTTTGAAAGCACCGACACCGGTGGCAGTACGCCTGACATATCGCAGGTCAAAAAGACGATGGCGTTGGGCTCGCCCGCCAGGTTTTCCGGAACGCGCTTTTCTACATGCTCAAGCGGGTAAGCGGCACGCGAGTTCTGGGTCAGGCTGTCGTCGGCGTAGTCAGGCTCATGGCGGTCATTGAGCACCACGTTTTCAAGCACGGTGCCGAACTTGATGGCATTCCAGATAACCGGCTCGTTCTTCTCGGAAAGGTCGATACACTTGGCGTAGCAGCCACCTTCCATGTTGAAGACGATACCGTCGCCCCAGGCGTGCTCGTCATCACCGATCAGGTAACGGGCCTGATCAGCGGAAAGCGTGGTTTTACCGGTACCCGAAAGGCCGAAGAACAGGCAGGTTTCGCCATCCTCACCCACGTTGGCCGAGCAGTGCATCGGCAATACATCAGACGCAGGCAATAGGAAGTTCTGCACTGAGAACATGGCTTTTTTCATTTCGCCTGCGTAACGCATACCGGCGATCAGCACTTTCTTCGCGGCGAAATTAATGATCACGCAGCCGTCAGAGTTGGTGCCGTCACGGCTCGGCTCACACTCAAAATTCGCCGCGTTGAGAATAACCCACTCGTCTTTGCCCGCCGGGTTGTAAGCGCTCGGGCGTACAAACATGGTGCGGCCGAAAAGATTCTGCCAGGCGGTTTCAGTCGTCGCACGAACCGGCAGATAGTGGGTGGAATCACTGCCCACGTGCAGCTCAGAAACGAAATGATCACGACCGCCCAGATAGCCTTCAACCCGCTCCCAAAGAGCATCGAATTTCGCGGCATCGAACGGGCGGTTGACGCTGCCCCAGTCAATACTGTCACGTGTGGACGGCTCATCGACAATAAAACGGTCTTTCGGCGAACGACCGGTACGTACACCGGTATTGACGGCTAGGGCGCCATCAGCCGACAAGCGGCCTTCACCACGGGCCACGGCGCGCTCAATCAATTCGGCGCTGCTAAGATTCACATGGATTCGGGGAGCGGCTTGAGTCGTGGTCATTTCGATTCCTAGGCCTTACGGCCATTCTCTCGTTACCGGGCGTCACTGACGCCACCAAAAAAGTCATCCCAGCGATATAAAATTCGCTGGGCCTACTGAAGTCAGGCGCATTATTGCAAAAAGAAAGCCCCCGGGAAACGGGGGCTTTCATCAAACATTTTGTAGTTAAACTACTACAAAGACACAATATTTTGTGTTGCAGCGCAGTAAGTTTTCAAACGATCGTTTGGCAGGTCCGCCGAATGCATTGTATCTACTGGCCCTTTGCGAGCTAACCTTTTTACTCTATGCATTCATAAGCGACTACAAAATCAGTGAATAACCGGTGGCAGCGCGTCGGGGTTATCCAATAACGACTCAATATCGGCCGCAGTGTAGTGATATTTCGTGTGGCAGAAGTGGCATTGGGTATCGATCGCACCCTGTTCACGAAAAATATCGCGTAGCTCGTCGGCGCCTAACGTTATCAGTGCGTCAGCCATTCGCTCGCGCGAGCAGGTACACCCAAAGCGCAGCGCCTTGGGCTCAAATACGCGTACGGTTTCCTCATGGTACAGGCGGTAAAGCACCTCGCGCTGCTCCAATCCTAGAAGTTCTTCAGTTTTGATGGTATCGGCGAGCGCCACGCTGCGCTCCCAAGCATCCGTATCCTGATTCTGCGAGTCATCGGGCAGGCGCTGTAGCAGTAGGCCACCAGCACGCTCACCGTCAGCCGCTAGCCATAACCGGGTAGGCAACTGTTCGGATTGACTAAAGTAGGCTTCCAGACAGCCGCTAAGCGTTTCATGATCCAGCGCGACGATTCCTTGATAGCGGTTGCCTTCTCGCGGGTCAAGCGTGATGACGATCTGCCCTTCTCCGACCAGCTCTCGAAAGCTCGTCCGTTCGCTGGGCAAGTGGCTGTCTTCGGCGATTCGGGCAATCGCACGTAGCTCGCCGCCGGGATTGGATTCCGCCATTAACAGCGACAGCACGCCCTGGCCACGTACTTCGATGCTTAAGGTACCGTCCAGTTTGATGGTATCGGTAAGCAGCGCGACGGCGGCCAGCAGTTCGCCGAGCAGCTCATTAACCGCCGTTGGGTAAGCATGGCGCGTGAGTACTTCGTGGTAGGCAGTGGCCAACGTTACGATTTCGCCACGCACATTGGTTTGGTCAAACATGAACCGCTGGATCTGATCAGACATAACAAGGTCCTGCTATAAAAGGGTACTTAAAAAGGCACTTGGCGGGCTAACCTGCCCTGGACGGTGAAGGCAGCCCAAGGCAGGAAACGTCGGCTACTCGCCTGGCTGACGCTGAAAGCGCTGTATATCGCGACGCTGCTTTTTATCAGGCCGCTTGAGGGGGTGCTGCATGGCTTCATTGGTAAGCCTGCGTGCTTCGGCCTCGCGGGCACGGCGCTCGGCACTGTCTGTCGTCTCTGCATAGAGCTTGCGTGCTTCAGGCGCGCCACGGCGCTGGTCAGAAAGCTCGATCACTTCGACTTCATAAATATCCCAGCCTTGAGGTACGCGAATCAGCGCTCCCAGCTCGACATTCTTGCTGGTTTTGACACGTGCACCGTCGTAGTGCACCTTGCCACCTTCAATGGCTTTTTTGGCGAGCGCACGGGTTTTGAAAAACCGCGCGGCCCATAACCACTTATCCAAGCGAACGGTGTCGCTCATTAACGCTCTCCTTGCTGCTCTGGAAGATCTTGTGACAGCAGCTGGGCAAATCGATCCAAGGCGATAAATTCCTGCAGCTCTTTCTCAGGGCGCTGGCTGTCCGGCTGCTTAATACCCAGCAAATGCCGAATACCAAATTCGCGAGCGCTTTCCAGCACGCGGGAGTTATCGTCTATAAACAGGGTGCGAGCAGGGTCAAAGGGTTCGATCTCTTGGAGCGCAAACCAAAACGCCTGCTCCTCCTTGGCTGCCCCTACGTCTTCTGAGGAAATGATGGCGTCCAGGTAGTTTTCCAACCCCGTTAACGGCAATTTAAGCGATAGGCTGGCTCTATCGGCATTGGTTGCCAATATTACGCGCGGGTGAGCCTGCTTTAGCCATTTCAGAAAATCGAGTGCATCACTACGTAAACCGATTAAATGCTGTACCTCACGCTTGAGCGCAACAATATCGACATTAAGCTCTCGGCTCCAGTACGCCAGGCTGTACCAGTTAAGCGTGCCCTGCTCGCCTATAATCCGCTTTTGAAGCGCATTTTGAGACGCTTCATCAAGCTGATGAAGCTCTCTATAGCGACGCGGCAAATGCTCAAGCCAGAAGTGGCTGTCAAAGTGCAGGTCTAGCAGCGTGCCATCCATATCCAGCAGGACGGTATCAATTTCGCGCCAATCAATCATTGCCGCTCCAGTCTAAAAGAGTAAGCGTGCTATTGTAGCCTAACCCCTTTTTAGCAGCCATGGAGGCCTGTATGTCGGCATCTGATTCTCCCTCCGGCTACCTGCGCAAACCGCAGATACTCGCCCGTGAGAGCGTAGCCAAAAGCCGTTTATTTCATATCGAGTCGTTGGATTTACGTTTTTCAAACGGCGAGGAGCGCCAGTTTGAGCGCTTGACCGGTGCTGACCGTGGCGCCGTCATGATTGTGGCCATGCCCGACCCCGACCATGTACTGTTGATTCGCGAGTATGCGGCAGGCTTTGAAGATTACGTATTAACGCTTCCCAAAGGCCTGGTAGACCCGGGTGAAGATATTGTGACCGCGGCGAACCGGGAGCTAATGGAAGAGTGCGGCTTTGGTGCCCATCGTATCGAGCCGTTAGTGGAGCTTTCACTGGCCCCTAACTATATGCGCCACCGTATGCAGGTCTTGATCGCCACTGACCTGTACCCCAAACGGCTGCCGGGCGACGAACCAGAGCCGCTGATTGTCGAAACCCACCCCATCGAAGATCTGCCTGCCCTTCTGCTACGCGACGATTTTCATGAAGCCCGCGCCATAGCGGCGCTGTATATCGCCCGCGATAAATTACGTGAAGAGAAGCGCCAGGACGCTGCTGATTTGTTGTGAAGTAATGTCGGCCCCGCCTTTCAGCGCGGGCCTCGATCTTCGAATCCAGCAAAAACCGTAGCGCGTGGTAACGTTTTGCGAGGAACGAGCAGATAAGGCACCCGCGGGTGGCGGCGGTTCGCCGCCTTGGCATTGCCACCAAAATCAGACTGTTGTGCTTTCATCACCCAACCCCGGCAGCGCTTCGCGCTGCTTCCGCGGGTGCGCTTCGCTTACCACGCGCTACGAATTTGCGCTATCTTCGGATTCGCAAGAATCGTAGCGCGTGGTAACGTTTTGCGAGGGACGAGCAAATAAGGCACCCGCGGGTGGCGGCGATTCGCCGCCTTGGCTATTCCACCGCGCTTATGCTTTTGTACCTCATCACCTGGCAGCGCTTCGCGCTGCTTCCGCGGCAGCGCTTCGCTTACCCAATGGGATGGACTCCTCCTCACCCTACTCCGGCGTCAGTGCGCCATACTGGTAGGTGGTTGGATGACTATCAGCTTGAGAGTCAGGAGAAGCCCCTATGAACATTAGTCGAGTTGGTGTGGATATCGCAAAGTCTGTTTTCCACGTTCATGGCGTAGATCGGCATGAACAGCCTCAGTGGCGAGGTAAATATTCCCGTGCTAAGTGGCTTGAGGCGATCTGCCGTCGTGTGCCTCAAGGCGCCATTATCGGCATGGAGGCCTGTGCCTCCGCGCATTATTGGGCACGTGAACTTCAAGCGCGTGGCTATCAGGTCAAGCTGGTGGCGGCCCAGTTCGTCAAGCCTTACGTCAAAACCAATAAAAACGATCGGGCAGATGCCGAAGCGATTTGTGAGGCCTTAGGCCGACCCACCATGCGTTTCGTGGCGGTAAAATCGGTTGAGCAACAGGACTGCCAGGCCACTCACCGGATCCGCGAAGAATTGATTGGCCAGCGTACGGCAAAAGCCAACCAGGTCCGCGGCCTGGTCGGTGAATATGGGGTTATTGCCCCCACGGGCATCCAGCAATTACGGCGTGCGCTGCCGCATTGGCTGGAGGATGCCACCAACGGACTCAGTGATCGCTTTCGCCGTTTACTGGCGGCGTTAGCCGAGGATTTACGTTACCTGGATGATCGCGTGGCGCAGTTAACCGCCGACATTGGCGACCATGCCAACACCGACCCGGTGGCCAAGCGCTTGATGACGCTGCGTGGTATTGGCCCCATTACTGCCAGTGCCTTATCGGGTGCACTGGGCGACGGCGCTATCTACCAGCGGGGGCGTGACTTTGCCGCGTCGTTAGGCCTTACCCCGCGCCAACATAGTACAGGCGGGCGAGAACGTTTGCTGGGGATCAGTAAACGTGGCAACAGTTATCTACGTAAGCTGCTGGTTCATGGCGCCCGCGCGGTTCTTCGTTATGCAGTGACACAAGAAGATGGGCTGAGTCAGTGGATCAAACGTCTTGCCGTGCGAAAACATCGCAATGTGGCGATTGTGGCACTGGCTAATAAGACGGCTCGCATGGCCTGGGCGGTCACGCGGCATCAGGTGCCGTATGATCCCTCGCTGGCGGCGGCCGCTTAGCTTAGCCACATGAAAGCACCCTGGATAGTTAACCTTTAACCTGGTGTTCCCACCACCCCGATTGCAATATCACAAGAGAGATGGCGAACAGGTCGAACCGACGTCGGGCCATACCGTGTAGCGCGTAGAGCATGAAAGCTCGTTTACGCTGAGGGTACCCGACGTGCGAATAGCCCATTAAGGTCCGATGCCCACACGTTAGGCATCCTTAACGAGACCGGATATACGCTCGCAGTCGACACAGCCGCCATGACCTTTTGTGCTTGCAAGCGAGGAGGAGTCCATATACGCGCTACGAATTTGTACTATTTTCGGATTCGCAAGAATCGTAGCGCGGGGTAACGTTTTGCGAGAAACGAGCAAATAAGGCACCTGCGGGTGGCGGCGATTCGCCGCCTTGGGCTCGCCATCAATGCTATGCCTTCGTGCCCCCATCACCCAACCCCGGCCGCGCTTCGCGCTGCTTCCGCGGGTGCGCTTCGCTTACCACGCGCTACGAATTTGCGCTATCTTCGGATTCGCAAGAATCGTAGCGCGTGGTAACGTTTTGCGAGGAACGAGCAAATAAGGCACCCGCGGGTGGCGGCGGTTCGCCGCCTGGGCATTGCCACCGAAATCAGACTGTTGTGCTTTCATCACACAACCCGGCAGCGCTTCGCGCTGCTTCCGCGGGTGCGCTTCGCTTACCACGCGCTACGAATTTGTACTATTTTCGGAATCGCAAGAATCGTAGCGCGGGGTAACGTTTTGCGAGGAACGAGTAAATAAGGCACCCGCGGGTGGCGGCGGTTCGCCGCCTTGGCATTGCCACCGAAATCAGACTGTTGTGCTTTCATCACCCAACCCCGGCCGCGCTTCGCGCTGCTTCCGCGGGTGCGCTTCGCTTACCCCGCGCTACGAATTTGCGCTATCTTCGGATCCGTCGATAGCGATACGTTTTGTAAGGGACGAGCGAATACCGGCACCCGTGTGAAGCGGGCGCCGGTATTCGGTGTGGGGTTAAAAGTGGGGTTTGAGTGCTATCCAGCGGCGTTGGCGGTAGCTATCCTGGCCGGCTTCCAAAAGCGTCATCGAGCGTAGCGCGGCTTCGATATCGACCGGCAATGCAGCGCGGCCTTGAATGGCCTCGACGATTCCCTGGTAATAGGCCAGGTAGTTACCCGGCTGAGTAGGATGCTCATGGCCTGTTAGCGATGCGCTTTCATCCTGACCTTCGCGCAGCGTTAACGCACCTGGGGCATCTTCTCCCCAATTAACGGTGGGTACTTCTCCTGCTTTCAGGCGATCTTCTTGAGGGTCCAGGCCGTATTTTACATAGCTGCCTTGCGTGCCATGAATTCTGAAACGCGGTGTCGCTTCGGCCACTAATGCACTGGCACTTAACTGAACACGCCGGTCATCGTAGGCGAGCAGCGCGAGAAAATCGTCATCGGCTTGAGCACCATCGCGGCGTGTGCCCAGCTCCAGCAAAATGGCGCTGGGCATTCCGAACAGTTCACATGCCTGATCCAGCAAATGTGGCCCCAGGTCATACCACAGTCCGCCACCTGCCGCGGCTTTCTCGCGCCAGCGGTCGCGGACTTCAGGTTTGAATCTGTCAAAGCGCGACTCGAAACCGGTGACACGCCCTAGCGTGCCAGCTTCAAGCAGTGCCTTGACAGTTAAAAAATCGCTGTCCCAACGACGATTATGAAACACCGAGATCAAACGCTCTTTCACCACGGCGAGCGATTTCAGCTGCTTGGCTTCTGACAGCGTCACGGTAAACGGCTTATCCACCACAACGTGTTTACCCGCAGTGAGTGCCATTTTGGCAAGCGAGTAGTGAGTATCGTTGGGCGTAGGAATCACGATAAGGTCAATATCATAACGTTGGCATAATGCCCGCGCTTCGCTCTCGACCTCGACATCAGGCAGGTCAGCCCGCACCTTGGCGGCGTCACTTGAAGATATGGCCACTAAATCCAGGCCTTCCGTGGCCTGAATGAGCGGTACGTGAAACGTTTTACTCGCGAACCCATAACCTACCAGGCCCACATTGATTGTTGCTTTCATAATGCTCCTTGCGAAAGTTTAATCGAGTTTGGAAAGGTCGCGCACCGCCCCTTTGTCAGCGGAGGTAGCCAATAATGCATAGGCCTTGAGCGCAGGCGTTACCTTACGCGGACGCTGCTCGACTGGCTTCCAGGCATCTTTGCCTTTGGCGTCCATCGCTTCGCGGCGGGCGGCAAGCTCAGCGTCGGTAAGCTTGACGTTAATCGTGCGGTTGGGAATGTCGATAACAATGGTATCGCCCTGCTCTACCAAGCCTATCGCACCACCCGCGGCGGCTTCAGGCGACACATGACCAATTGATAAACCGGATGTTCCGCCAGAGAAGCGGCCATCAGTCAACAGTGCGCAGGCTTTGCCCAGCCCCTTGGACTTAAGATAAGAGGTCGGATACAGCATTTCCTGCATGCCGGGGCCACCTTTAGGGCCTTCGTAGCGAATCACTACGACATCGCCTTCTTTTACCTTGCCATCTAGCACGTTGGCAACCGCTTGATCTTGGGACTCCACTACGTGGGCGGTGCCTTCAAACAGCAGAATCGAGTCATCGACGCCGGCGGTTTTGACCACACAGCCATCCAGCGCGATATTGCCATAAAGCACCGCCAGACCGCCCTGGGTTGAGAACGCATGCTCCAGGTTACGGATACAGCCGGTCGCCCGGTCGCCGTCCAGGCTTGGCCAGCGTGTGCTTTGCGAGAACGCGGTCTGGGTGGGTACACCACCAGGACCCGCTTTGAAGAACTCAACCACTTCCGGGCTGGGCGAGCGCATGATGTCCCACTCGTCCAGCGCGGCCTTGAGACTGTCGCCGTAAACCGTGGGTACCGAGGTATCCAGCACGCCTGCGCGATCAAGCTCGCCCAGAATCGCCATGATGCCACCCGCCCGGTGCACGTCTTCAATGTGGTACTTCTGAGTGTTAGGTGCCACTTTACACAGCTGCGGCACTTCGCGGGATAGCTGATCGATATCCGACATGGTGAAGTCGACTTCCGCTTCTTGCGCGGCGGCCAACAGGTGCAAAATGGTATTGGTGGAACCGCCCATGGCGATATCCAGCGTCATGGCGTTTCTAAACGCGGCTTTGGAGCCAATTGCGCGGGGCAGCAAGTGTGCCTCATTGCCTTCATAGTAACGCTTGGCTAGCTCGACAATCTTATGGCCGGCGTTTTCAAACAGCCGACGACGGTCAGAGTGCGTTGCCAGCACAGTGCCGTTACCCGGCAATGCCAGGCCGAGCGCTTCAGTCAGGCAGTTCATTGAGTTGGCGGTAAACATGCCCGAGCAGCTACCGCAGGTGGGGCAAGCGCTACGCTCGACTTCGGCCAGCGTTTCATCATCCACGCTGTCGTCAGCCGCCATGACCATGGCGTCTACCAAATCCAGACCGTGATCCAAAAGCTTGGTTTTGCCTGCTTCCATTGGCCCGCCGGACACAAAGACCACCGGAATATTCAGGCGCATAGCGGCCATCAGCATTCCGGGGGTGATTTTGTCGCAGTTGGAGATACAAACCAGCGCATCCGCACAGTGCGCGTTACACATGTACTCGACGCTGTCAGCGATAATGTCGCGGCTAGGCAATGAGTACAGCATGCCGTCATGGCCCATCGCGATGCCGTCGTCGACAGCGATAGTATTGAATTCCTTGGCTACACCACCGGCTTTTTCAATTTCACGGGCGACCAGTTGGCCCATATCTTTCAGGTGAACGTGACCGGGGACAAACTGGGTAAAGGAGTTGGCGACCGCGATAATCGGCTTATGAAAATCCTCGTCTTTCATACCAGTGGCGCGCCATAAAGCGCGAGCGCCAGCCATATTACGGCCAGCGGTGGTCGTACGGGAGCGATACTCAGGCATAGTGTCCTCTACATCTTTTTTTTGGCCCGCTGCCAACTCGGCGGTGGGCAGGTGAATCCAGCGCCCTAGATTGTGGCATGAGCGCTCTCATCAGGCCAGATGTAGAGAAAGCACAATGTCTAGAGGTAAGGTCTCGTTAAAATGCCTCCCACTCATCATGTTGAGACTGAACGATCAGTTTCTTCTTCGACTCCGCTTTAGCTGGCGCTATAGGCTTGGCCGTTTTCGGCTCGGTTTGATGCGTGTGCCGAAGCTTTTCACGTGCGGTGACAATGCTCTCTTCTTGTACGCCTTTTAAGCGAAACGCATCCACCACGTTGGCAAGCTCATAAGCTTCCAGTGTTAAATTGTCAGCCGACGCGGCGATGGACTGTACCTTGGAGGCATTTTGCTGTGTCACATGATCCATTTCAGCCACGGCTGAGTTAATCTGCCCAATACCGCTACTCTGTTCATTGGACGCCGTGCTGATGGATTCCATCAGCACGCTGACCTGACTTACCTGCTGCATGACATTTTCAATGGCACGCTCGGCCTGTTCAACCGCACTGCGGCCGCCGCTGACTTCTTGCGTGGTGCTGTCGATCATCTTGCGAATTTCCTGGGCAGCGTCGGCACTTCGCCCTGCCAGGTTACGCACTTCACTGGCAACCACGGCGAAACCACGCCCGTGCTCCCCTGCCCGTGCGGCCTCAACAGAAGCGTTCAGCGCCAAGATGTTGGTCTGAAAAGCGATCCCATCAATCACACTGATCATTTCGTTCATCTTGTCTGCGCTTTGCGCAATGCGCTGCATACGCTCGACCAGCGCTTCCATCTGCTTTCCGGTGTCGCGGGTGCTCGCAGCATTTTGTAGTGCAAGCTCTGTTGCCTGGCGGGCATTTTCGGTATTTTGCTGCACGGTGGAAGTGATTTCTTCCATGCTAGCAGCCGTTTGCTGAAGCGATGACGCCTGCTGCTCAGTGCGCGAGGAGAGCTCTTCATTTTCTGCGGCGATCTGTCTGATCGCCGGTGTTACAACAGATACCCGACCTTCCAGATCGTTGACGATGCTCGCCAGACTAAAGCGCATGGTATCCAGCGAGTAGAGCAGTTCTCCCAGCTCATCGTTAGTGGTACGGCTTTCGCTTGCAGCTAGATTACCGGCGGCAATTTGGAAGGTTAAGTGCCGGGCGCCCGCTAAACTGCGAAATACACTGCGTAAAATAAACGTGCTTAAACCAATCAGCACTAATAACCCAATCGCCATCAGGGCAAGCTGTGCAATCAGCATCTGCTGGCGGCGTTGCTGAGCTTGTGTCACCAGCGTTTCAGCCTGAGTACGCTCACTGGCTACCAGATGGCCGCTCATGTCGCGCAGCGCTTCGGTGTGTGGCTGAATAGTATCGTTTAAAGCTTCAAAAGCGGCGAAACCGTTGCTTGCTTGGATGGCATTTAACGCCGCATCGACACTGACTAACCACTCATTTAAGATTGTATCGAACGCCTGTACCTGTTGATTATTGACCTCGTCTGTCAGGTAGTCGCGCCATAGATCATTGAGTTGCGACGTATGCTGTTCGATATCAGCACGAACGACGTCTATATCCACACGCCGGGGATTACGCACGGCGGGTTCAAGCGTTTCAAGCACCTGCCCCAGACGCCGCTCAATGCGCTGTAGATTGGCGATAGACTCCAATCCTGACTGGTTAAGGGTATTCAAACGCTCACCCGACTCGATCAGACCATAAACCCCCAACCCACCCGCCAAGCCCAGTAGCAAGAGAGCAGCAACCACCATGCTGATGAGCCTAGCCTTTAAGCTGGTGAATGCTAAGCGTGACCAAATACCCAGCACCCCCTTACGGCGCAGTACTCCCTGTGCCAGCGTATAGCGTCGTGCCTGCCCTTTTTCGCGCATTTGGGCATAGATAGGCGCAGCCTGGGCTACGACCTCCGGTGAGACTTTGCGGCGAACCGAGGTATATCCTACGATGCGGTCGCCATCCCGAAGTGGCGCGACGGTGGCATTTACCCAGTAGTAATCGCCATTTTTACGCCGGTTTTTGACGACACCCTGCCAGGTTGCCCCAGATTTAATGGTCTTCCAAAAGTCCGCGTAGGCGGCTTCAGGCATATCGGGGTGGCGAAGCAAATTATGCGGAGCACCTATCAGCTCGTCGCGCGTATAACCACTGACTTCAACAAAGGTGGAGTTAGCAAACGTTACCCGCCCTTTCAAATCAGAGCGTGAAATCAATACCGACTCATCGTTCAATACGTATTCGCGTTGAGTCACAGGTTGGTTATTACGCATCAGGGCTCCCTAGAAGCTTTAATTCTTTTAATTAGCGCTATTGTCACCATCTAGCTTGAAACTAAATTAAGGAATAGA
>NZ_JBQTDC010000062.1:0-11478 GCF_052353045.1 Halomonas sp. AOP7-B1-5
GGCGAAGCCCGATAAGATCAGCCGCCACTGATTGGCCCACCAGTGCGTACTGGAGGTCCGGTCAGCAAACAGGCTCAGTTGTTGATCCTTGATTCGGTTTTCCATGTCGCCCCGAGCGCAGTACTGCTCGTAGTAGAGCTTGAAGCCGTCGTCATAACGGGAACTAATGATAAACCGGGGATTAGAGCCCAGTTCGCCTTCTTCCAGACGGGCCACCACCCAGCGTGGGTATTTCCAGGAGTGGGCTTGATATTGGAAGCGGAACGTCTCTGCTACTTTCCCTCCCACCTGCCATTGGGTCTTGCGCACCAGCATCATGGGCACGTCCACTTCCTTGAGCAGCCGACTGTTCTTGCCGATACCCACGATGTAGTCGACGTGATGTCGATCGCACCAGTTGAGCATCCGGGGACGACAAAAGTGACTATCACCTCGTAACACAATGCGCGTATCGGGCCAGTACTGGCGAATAAACCGCACCAGTAACGCCAGGATGGCCCAGCTGTGGTGGCTGTCGCTGTGGTCACTGGTGCGCAGATAGCTCACCAGCAGATGGCGGCCACAGAAGACGTACAGCGGGAAGTAACAATGGTGATCGTAATAGCGGTTAAAGAACTTGCCGGGTTGCTCGCCGTGCACGGGAATATCGGTGCCATCAAAGTCCAGTACGATCTCCTTGGGTGGTTCGTTATACTGTTCAATGAAGTGATGCCACAGCAACTCATGGGCCTTCACCATCGCTTGTCGATCGGCGTTCTGCTCACTCCGGCACAGCGTAGACTTGCCCGCCAGCGCCTCTTTTTCACCGACCGCCGTCTGAAGCGCTTGGTCGTAACGTAGAGTCTCATGGTCATTGAAATCTTCGTAACCAGCCGCCACACCGAATACGCGTTGACGAACCATGATGTCGAGCTTATGACGAACCTGTTCCGGTGCGCGGGGATCATGAAGCACGGAGGCCAAGCGGTGCGTCAGACGATGTTGTTTATCAACTTCCCGTAGCAAGAGCAATCCAGCATCGGAGGTGATGTGGCCCCCAGAGAAATCGGCTTCAATTTGCCGGCGTGAGAGTGGCGAGAAGGTCAGTTTTTCAGGTACCATTTTGGAAGCGGCTGTTGGTGCTTGATGGATTGGTTAGGTTCTTGAAATCATAGCACTTTCAGCCGCTTTCTTTTATACCCTGTGAGAAATCCGGGCTAGCTATTCGTAAAAAGTTCAGTGACCGAGACAAAGATATTGCACGACGAGAAGGGTTTGATTTTTTATCACGTTTCTTTGAGAATTCATTAAAAGAAATCTGTATTAGACATCCCGAGCTGGAACAGGATTTTCACCATAGAGATTCGGATAGTTTCGAGGCTTCTCTTTACCTTAACGGCCAACGGGTCAGTCATTGTGGGATTTGGAAGTCTTCTGGAAATATTTCTCTTGGAGACATTTGTTATAGCCAGTCAGGTATTTCTTCAAATAGTTGTAACGAATCAGTCAGTTTGGTAGATGACGGTGCAATGCTCGGTTTTCGCTCATTGATGGGAGGAATGTACGGTGCTAGGCGTGACTCTTTGCTCACAAATGAGGGAATGTCTGAGTATTTTTGGGAGACATTTATTAGGCCTTTAAAGTGAGTTGAATTTCAAAAATACTAATTAAAAGTAAATGTTTTAACGGTTAAAAATAGACTCTTTATTTATTTGATGCAGATTTTTTGTGCGGTAGATCTGGCGATGTTGACGCTGTTCGGCTCGCCCAGTTCGGCTTTCTTCGAGGCGTACTGGAATGGCAGCCCCCCCCCCCGATAATTGGCCAAGGCGAGAGGCGCTTTTTCAGCTCTACCCGCTACTGAATCATTTGCTCCTGTTTGGAAAAAGCTACCGAACCCCGGTTGAACGTGCGGTATCCCGGCTGGAAGCGTACTGAGTGTAGTGCGCCACTGGCTCGGCGCTTTTCATACTGCGCGTGATAGAATTTGGCCATTATCTTACGTTTTATTAATTATTGATCACCCGCATGGATGCACAGCGCCTTTCAGTGCGCTGATCTATGCGGTATGGGCAAGGAGCCGAGATGCAGCTCGACCAACTCCAACAGGGCTTACAACACGCCTTCTTCACTGATCACCATCGAATTGTGTTCTGGTACGACGCCCCTGGCCACTTTGCGGATTCGCTCAGCGAGCTTGCGCTGGAAGGCGTTCAGGTGATCAACATGGCGGGGGAGTCCACCCTTGGCGTGAAGCTACGCCTGGAGCTAGAGGAGCCTGAGACGCCCACGTTGCTCTACTTTCCCTACGCCGAGCCAGCCCCAGAAGAGGACTGGCTGTTGGATATCAAGCTGTACTCTGGCCGCTTCTACGCCGACCGCGTTTCGATGATTTTCAACGAGCTGGGCCTAACGCGCCACGTACTGCGCGAGCACTTGGCGCAGCGGCAGGCGTTTTTAGCCAGCCGTAAGCGTATTGATGCCCTGAAGCGTTTGGTCACGCCTTCTATTAGTGAAGATGAGCTAGATTTGGCGATGCTGGCCGTGGTGGTGGGGGCAACGTCAATTGACGTTGCCACGCTGCTGTTTCATCTGGCTGAAGAAGCGGTGGCCAATGAGCTGGGGTTAGAGACGAACCCAGCGGCGTTGGTTGAGGCCGAAAAGTACGCCTTGGTGCCTGCGCTGGTGGGCGCCCTGCAGGCCGAAGTGGGTTACCCCGCCAGCCAAGCAGAGCTTAGCGGTGTAGCGCCGCTTAACTTCGGCCAACTGATGCTGCGGTTATTGATTACCGGCTACTGCGAGAGCATTTCGGATATTCCTGACTGGGCGCGTCAGGTGGCCATTCCCTCTGTTAATGCGCGTGCATCTTCGCGGGCGCTGCTCACTCGCTGGCGGGATAGTTCGCGCTTTTACCCCGCGTTTGATGTGATCTCCGGGTGGGTGGCGGATGCCCAGCGCATTGATGACAAGCTGCAGGATGTGCCGTTAGAGCAGCTAAGCCATGTGGCGACGTTTGAGGTGGTGGAGAAGCAGATCATTGTCGATCTCTGCCAGGCGATACCCACAGCGGATGCCCGCGACCTGAAACTGTTCGACAGCATCATTGTGGCGCGCCTGGACGGTTATTGGGCATCGCGGCATAAAAACGATGCCCGCCGCGAGCGCTATCGGCAGCTGTATGCCGCACTGACGGCAGCGATTGCGCTGTTTAGCCTGCGTCACCAGCATGCCAAAGGCTTTCATTACGAGAGTGTTGAGGCGCTCTACCACGCTTACCAAACAGATCTCTACCGTTTTGATACCGCCTATCGCCATTACGCGGTGGCGTCGGATGCCACCGGCGTGGAGCTGCTTAAAAACCTGGATGCCACTGTTGAGCGCTGTTATGACGAGTGGTTCCTGGGCCAGCTCACCCGTAACTGGAGCGAGCGCGTGGAAGCCGAACAGCGGCTCACTCACTGGAAGTTGCCCAATATACCCAGCCAGCAACACTTCTACCGCGATTGGGTGCAGCCCCTGCTAGCCGCTAGCCGCCAAAAGCGTGTGGTGGTGGTGATTAGCGATGCCTTCCGCTACGAAGCGGCGGAAGAGCTCCGTGAGCGCATTAATGCCAAGCGCTATAGCGAAGCGACGTTAAAAAGCCAGTTAGGTGTGGTGCCAAGCTATACCACCCTGGGGATGGCCTCGTTGTTACCGCACCGAGAGCTCAGCTATCAGCCGGGCAGCGATACGGTGTTGGTGAATGGCCAATCTACCCAAGGCACGGCGAACCGCAGCAAATTACTCAAAGCCGCGCTAGGCGGGGAAGCATTAGCCGTCACCGCCGAGGACGTAAAAGGCTGGAGTCGTGAAGAAGGGCGCGAAAAGATCAAAGGCGTGCAGCTGATGTACGTTTACCACAACGTGGTGGATGCCCGTGGGGATGCCGCTAACACCGAAAGCGAGACGTTCGCAGCGGTTGAGGATGCCATAGATGAACTGGATCAGCTGACCCGTAAAATTCTCATGCACCTGAACACCAGCACGGTGCTGGTCACCGCCGACCACGGTTTCCTGTTCCAGCGCAGCGCGTTGGATGCTACCGACCGCACGGCGCTGTCAGACAAGCCAACGTCGGCCTTCAAAAGCAAAAAGCGCTATGTGCTGGGTGAATCGTTGCCCGATAACCCCAGCGTGTGGCGCGGCCATACCCGCGATACGGCTGGCACCACCTGCGACACCCAGTTCTGGATACCCAAAGGCGCACACCGTTTTCACTTTGTCGGTGGAGCGCGCTTTGTACACGGGGGCATTATGCCCCAGGAAATTGTGGTGCCGGTGCTCACCGTTCAGCAGTTGCGGGGCGAGAAGGTGGAAAAGCGCACCAGTCGCAAGGTGGAGGTGATCTCACCCAAGGCATCGCTGAAAATGGTCAATAACATTCAGCGCTTCGACCTGCTGCAAACCGAAGCGGTGAGCGAGCGCCTCCGCCCGGTCACACTGTCGGTGGCGATTTACGCGGGCAGCGAGGTGGTTTCCAGTGAAGAGGTCGTGACCTTCGATAGCGCAAGCGACAATATGAACGAGCGCATGAAGTCGGTGCGCCTCTCGCTATCGGGCACGTCATTCGACCGCAAGAATGATTACTTCCTAGTGCTGCGCGATAAAGATCTCGGCACCGAGCGGGAGCGTTATCGCGTGGTGATTGATCTCGCGTTTACGGATGATTTTTTCTAGGCCAGTCATCAGCGGAAACGCTTTTATGTTTGTGCATTGTGCTTTTATCGTCGTTCAGGAGTGACCGCCCACATGGATTTTGACTCATCTTCCGCCACGCAAGTGTCTGACGCCCTCCAGGATGCCGATCTGGATACGCTGCTCAACACGCACTTTGCGGGCCGCGTGGTGCGTAAGGATCTCACTCAACGCGTGAAAGAGGGCGCAAACGTGCCTGTTTACGTGCTGGAGTACCTGTTGGGTATGTACTGCGCCTCTGATGATGCCGAGGTGATCGCTACGGGATTGGAAAACGTCAAAGCGATTCTGACCGATAACTACGTTCGGCCAGATGAAGCGGAGAAAGTGAAATCCATCGTGCGTGAGCGCGGCAGCTTCAAGGTGATTGATCGTGTCACGGTGCGTCTGAATGAGAAAAAAGACCGCTATGAAGCAGCGTTCAGTAACCTGGGCATCAAAGATGCTGAAATCTCTGCAGGCATTGTTAAAGAGCACGAGAAGCTGCTGGTAGGTGGTATTTGGGTGATTGCCACGCTCAGCTACTTTCATGAAGAGGGGCAAACAAGCTCGCCGTTTGGTGTCAGCCTGCTCAAGCCGATTCAGATGCCTCACATGAACATGGACGAGCTATTTGAAGGGCGGCGTGGGTTTACCAATGCTCAATGGCGTGAAGTGCTGGTTCGCTCGATTGGTATGGAACCTGCCGAGTTGGATGAGGGCGTGCAATGGCACCTGCTGGCCAGGATGATTCCGTTTGTCGAGAACAACTACAACGTCTGCGAGCTAGGGCCACGGGGCACTGGCAAAAGCCATATCTACAAAGAGTGCTCGCCCAACAGCATTTTGGTCTCCGGCGGACAAACCACGGTGGCTAACCTGTTCTACAACATGAGCTCGCGGCGCATTGGCCTGGTGGGTATGTGGGACTTGGTGGCGTTCGATGAAGTGGCCGGTATCTCGTTCAAGGATAAGGACGGGGTGCAGATCATGAAGGATTACATGGCCTCTGGTTCTTTTGCCCGTGGGCGCGAACAGATGGAAGCCTCAGCCTCGATGGTGTTCGTTGGCAACATCAACCAAAGCGTGGAGTCGCTGGTGAAAACCAGCCACCTATTGACGCCATTCCCTGATGCCATGATTGATGCCGCGTTCTTTGATCGCTTCCATGCCTATATTCCCGGCTGGGAAATTCCCAAGATGCGGCCCTCATTCTTCACTCAGCGCTATGGGTTTATCGTCGATTACCTAGCTGAATTCTTCCGTGAAATGCGCAAGCGCAGCTTCGCTGATGCCATTGATCGCTACTTCTCTCTGGGCGACAACCTCAACCAGCGTGACGTGATCGCGGTACGTAAAACTGTGTCGGGCTTGCTGAAGCTGATGTTTCCCCATGGGGAATACATGAAAGTCGATGTACGCGATTGCCTGGAATACGCCATGCAGGTACGCCGCCGCGTCAAGGAGCAGCTGAAAAAGATTGGTGGCATGGAGTTCTACGATGTCCATTTCAGCTACATCGACAAAGAGACCCTGGAAGAGCACTTTGTGTCGGTGAAAGAGCAGGGCGGTGGCGGCCTAATTCCAGAAGGCCAGGGCAAGCCAGGCGTGGTGCATACCATTGGCCTAAGTGATAAGGGCATGCCGGGGGTTTATCGCATCGAAATGCAGGTAACCGCAGGCAGCGGCAAGCTGGCCATGTCAGGGCTTTGGAACTCCACAGCCGCCAAAGAGCAGGTCAAAATGGCGTTTGATTACTTCAAAGCCAACGCCAGCCGCATCAGCGGAGCCCGCAAGGTGTTGGAGCATGATTTCCACCTTCATGTGGTCGATCTACAAAATAGCGGTGTCCTGCGCGATCTCTCGCTCGCCAGCTTGGTCGCGTTCTCTTCAGGCTTGGTAGGTAAACCTACTCAGAGCCAAATGGTCGTGCTGGGCGATATGAGCCTAGGGGGCAGCCTAAAGCCCGTCGAAAGCCTAGCGGAATGCCTGCAGGTTGCCTTTGATGCCGGTGGCAAGCGCGTCACCCTACCCATGAGCAGCGCCATGGATATTCCTACCATCCCCGGAGAGCTGTTCACCAAGTTCCAAACCAGCTTCTATGCCGAACCGATTGATGCAGTGGTCAAAGCACTTGGGGTGGATTAAGGTTAATGAGTCTACCGTGATACTGCATTCATGGTTTCGCACGCACTGCAGGAGGCACTTAGATGGAAAAATCTAATGAGCTCAGTGATGTAGAAGCGAGCGGCGGCACTCTGCGTTAGTGAGCACATGGCCGGTAGGCGAGGAGCATAGCAATGAAAGTGACTGAAAAAGTAGAAGTCGAGGCCGTCACCGATGTGGTGTGCGATGTCTGCTTAACCACAACGCGTGTAGCAGATGAAAATCTTGAGTACGCCACCCTCAAGGCACATTGGGGCTATGGCTCTCAACACGACGGCGAGCGCTATGAAGTTCACCTTTGCGAAAGCTGTTTTTTCAGTACGCTGGCTTACTTCAAACAAGAACGCCGCGTACAAAATTTGTTCAGCGAAGATAGCGACAGAGATCAGGCCTTCAATACAGATGACCGCCTGGGGCTCGTGGCGACGGATGACTATTTTGGTGATAGAGACGCCTAAGCGTGCTATGCAGTTTCGCCACGCTTTTGGACTGGTATAGAGAGCTGCTTAAGGCAGGTTTCGACCCAAAGCAGCCGGTCATGACGGACAGCAATCGGCCAAGAGCGAACAGTTGGCTTTAAAGTGTAACCAGCGTCCCGTTAACCTTCGGTGGTGCATTGTCGCCGCGCTCTGGTGTAGTCAGCTTTAAGTACCGCTTGAAGCGCGACTGCGAAGCCGGGTAGTAGCCTATGTGGCATTTAAGTAGGATAGATATGAGTGACTTTGTGCATATGGAAGGGCAGATTCGCGAATGCTTAGGCCGGGTTGTATACACCCACAAAGCGCATGAAAAAATGGCAGATCGGTGTGCAACTCGCTTGCGACACCTGAAAATTTTTCAGATAGTAATCTCAGCGCTGACGGCATCAGGGGCTTTGATCGCCGCGATCTTAGGCCCTGACTGGGCGAAAATTGCCACCGCTGTTCTTTCTCTACTTGCGTTACTTCTGTCTGGATACATGAAGGGATTTGATCCCGGCGGGACTGCACAAAAGCATCGTGATGCAGCTGTTCGTATATGGCCTATCCGCGAGTCCTATCTCTCTTTACTTACTGATTTGAAGGCCGGAGCGATCAACTACGACAAAGCAGCGGAGCGACGAGATGAGCTACAGGAGAAGCTTTCTATTATCTATAAGGCCGCACCGCAGACGGATGCAAAGGCCTATGCAGAGGCTCAGAAAGCGCTGAAGTGCAACGAGGAGTTCACGTTCTCAGACGAAGAAATCGACTGTTTCCTTCCAGCCTCGCTGCGTAGCGGGAAAAGCTCATGAAGCAGGTTACCTCCTCCGCTGATCGGTTCATTAGTCAGCTTGCATCCACACTCGACATTCCTGAAGAGCGTTACGCGTCTGCCGACCGAAGCTATCGCTCCATTTGCGATTGGCTGGAACGGCCGGAATCCCGTTTTGCGCAAGTGAATATCAACGCTTACACCCAAGGATCTTTTCGACTTGGTACGGTGATTCGCCCCTTGAATGGCGAGGAGCATTACGATCTGGATGTCGTCTGCGAGTTCGAACTCAGCAAGGCAACGAGCACTCAAAAGCGACTCTTTGACGATTTTGGCCATGAGCTCAAATTGTATGCAGTACGGTATTCGATGGGAGCGCCATCTGGCTGGGAACGCTGCTGGACGTTGAACTACGCTGATACTGCTCAGTTTCATATGGATCTTCTGCCATCTATTCCGGACGGCCAGCGGCAACGTACGTTACGGGAGGCACGAAAGCTGTCTCTTGAGTATGTGGGCAAATCCATTTCAATTACTGATAGAACGCACCCTCGATATCAGCAGTACACAGACGACTGGCCGTCTAGTAATCCCAATGGATACGCCGATTGGTTCATATCTCGGATGGAGGTCGCATTTAATGAGCGACGCCGTGCCATGGCACTCTATGAAGCGAAAGCCGACGTCGCGGAAATTCCCGCATTCCGAGTCAAAACTCCTTTGCAGTCGGCAATCCAGATTCTGAAGCGGCATCGAGACATGTGCTTTTCCGAGCAGCCCGACGGCCGACCTTCATCCATCGTCATATCGACGCTTGCAGCTCATGCATATCAGCAGGAGGCTACGGTCACCGGGGCGCTCTTCAGTATTCTCGCTTCGATGGACCAGTACATTGAAGTTAGAGGGCAAACCTATTGGATCGCCAATCCATCTGACCCTCGGGAGAATTTTGCTGATGCGTGGGAAGCAGAGCCGGAGAGAAAGCTAGCATTTGATGACTGGCTCGATACAGCGCGCAAGGACTTTGAGCGGGCCGGAGAGACTGAGAATCTAGCTCAAATGATCGATTTGCTTTCACCCCGACTCGGACGCGAGTTGTTGGAAAAGGCTGTAACTCGGCATAGCCCTGGCGCTGTCGCTAAGTCAGTTGCTACGCGTCGACTTCACGGAGTGATGCAGCGTGTGTTTGATGCCCCACACCGTAAACCCGTCGCTTGGCCGACGGTGCCTCAAGGGAGCGTAAACCTCTCCGGCACGATGAGCAGGGCTGGTTTCCGACCGACTACTGTAGTTAGCAATGGTGCCGCAGTACCGAACGGGAGTTCGCTACGTTTCGAGGCAAAAACCAATCTTGTTTGGCCATATAAGGTTTTCTGGCAGATTGTGAATACTGGGCATGCAGCCCTTAGGGCGAATGATTTAAGAGGTGGCTTCGTGGAGGGGGCAGTCTCGGCCGGCAACTTGGTCAGAAACGAAGAAGCCTCTTATAAAGGTTCGCACACGATTGAATGTTTTATCGTAAAAGACGGGTATTGCGCAGCTCGAAGTAGCCCCTTTGTCGTGAATATTAGCTAAGTCTGTCGTTCGCGGTTAATGTCGGACACCTAATAGCTTTACCCAATATCCAATGGACAGGTAAATGATTTTAGGGGCGATTACCACCGCGCATGCGCCTGAATAAAACTGTTAGGGCTCCTAGACAATGATCCCAGAGGAAGTGCTCGAATATTCCGTTACGGTGAAGCTGAAGGAATACAGCGATATGGAGATTATTTTGCTAAAGGGACATCTTGTTCTCGAGCAAATTCTGTATCAATTTATTTCTGCTCATCAGCTCGACTCGAAACGAGTAGACGCAATGAATCTAATGTTTAGCAAAACGCTGGAACTAGCCATGGCAATTGATGCTACTTCCATTAAGGATAAATATCCTCACTTAAAGGAAATTAACAGAATCAGAAACAAAATCGCACATGAACTCTTATTTGATGACTACCATGAAGACCTGAAAAAATGGGCATCTAGCGTACTTGGCTATACGCCAAAGACGATAAATTCAAAGAGGACGTATAAAAATCACGTTATAAAAGCATTTTCATTGCTTGCTGGTACATTGCTGGGCATATCAAATGGCATCAAAGTTGTAAAAAGCCCTGAAGAGTGAATGAATGCCGACCAATTTTCCGTAGCCGCTCCAAAATGGCGGCTTATTCAAGATGTTATTTGCTAGAGCGAGTTAGGAATCATTTCTTAAATGAGTATTCAATTAAAGTTGGTTCAACTTCGAAAGAAAATCAGAGCGAATAAGAAGAAAGTTACTAATGCAATCATTGCCGATCATTCCGCAGAAATGTGTATAATTTGTGGCTCCCAAGAGCAGCTGACTAGAGAGCACGTGATTCCGCAATGGGTCTATAATCGTTGTGCGAAACGGAATTTCGAAACAACAACTAACGGTATCTCTCAGACGTACAATAAAACTACACTACCTGCATGCAAAGATTGCAACTCGAACCTACTTGGTTACTTAGAAAGGCATTTGAAGCATGAGTTTGAAAGAGTCGATGTTAGTCACGAGGAGTTCTCGCAAGATACCTTAGAGTTAATCATCCTATGGTTAGAAACTCTAGAGTATAAATTTCAAGTACTTGACCTTCGCAGAAGCCTTAATAAGATAAATGGTGCTGATTACATCCCTTTTATTGGCAAAATGCCTATTGCAATGTTCCAAGGTCCTGTGGACACGAGTCCAGCAAAGGTTTTTTCAAATCTTCGTTCGGCATTGCATGTATTGAGTGTGAAATCAAAGGTAGATAGGCTTAACTCCCTATGTATTATCCATACTAAAAATAAAAATTTTCATTTCTTCCACTCAACAAATAACTTCATATTCATAGAATTAGCTGAGTTCGGCGTTGCATTTTTCTATTTCTATAAGCAAACGTTTGACGACTATAGTCTCGCTACAAAATCTGCTATGGAAATAGTCCAAGATCACTATGCATAAATAGGCACATAACAAACGGCTCAAGAGGGACTGCCAACGCGCGGCGTTTCCAGTCCCAATGAGCCGCGGTGGCTACGGTTGTTGTGTTCGAATTTAGTGGTAATGCGTTGCCCGCCCCTTAGCCGGGCGGTCACTAAAAGGCCGCTTCTGGCCGAAATCGGAATGCACGAACACCCCATGGTGCGCGTGCCACGCCCATTAGGAAAACCCGAAACCAAGTTGATCCCGCGCTTAGCCAATGAATACGATACCTTTGAGCGTTGCCTCGCGTATCGAGACCAACGCGGCAGAGAGATTTGGGGCTCCCGCCGCTGGAAGGAGCTGTTGCGAGTAGAGGCACGCTCCGTCGCGCGTCATCGTGAACGGCCTGCTGGCCCGAT
>NZ_JBQTDC010000063.1:0-10760 GCF_052353045.1 Halomonas sp. AOP7-B1-5
GGTCGTCGCGGTTATTTCCGCTGTTTGGGTTGTGCTCGAATCCGGGGCGTTTTGAGCCGGGTTTAGCTGCTGGGGCAGGCTTGCCCCCTGCTTGTCCTCCTGCGGCCCCTGTAGCGGCCGGGGAGGGGCTTTGCGGGGTGATTTGCCCTGCGCCTTTCCTTTGGTGTCCATCGTCTTTTGCTCCCGTGATGTACCGGACGACGTAACGGTTGAACTGGGAGTAGCTGATACCTAGTTCATCCTCGCCGCCGCAGTCGTCATAGACCGTGCGCTGTTCGTTACCGGCCTCGATCAGCGTCTTGAACTGATCGAGGCGAGCCAGAAACGCGACACGTCCCGCGCCCCGGCGGGGCTTGCTGCTAGGCGTGTCTGCCATGCCTGTTTCCTCCTATTGACCGCCGCGACTCAATCGCGGACGGCCCATCATACACGCTAATGCGATTCTGCGCGAATCAGTGCGACTGTACGCGATTCTATGCGATTGAGCAAGCCATTTAATGCGATTGTACGCGATGATATGCGATTCTATGCGATTCGTCGGCTTTTCCGGCCTTTGGGCCGGTTCTGGGTGGATCGTTTAGCTACTGTCGCATACAATTGCATAGAACTAGACGGCAAGATATGTGTTGTACGGGTACGGGCAAGCCCGTCCCCATCCAACACCGCCCCTTATTCGCCTTCGGCTCAACGGTATCTTGCTCTGCGAGGCCCACAGCCGCTGCCGCGTCTAAGAGCGAAAAGCAACAACAGGAGCGCAGGCAATGCCAGAGAACACCAAAGAAAAGGCCCAGCCTCGGCGGCGCGGTAAGCCGATAGAGGTGTGGGTGACAGACGACGAGAAAGCGACCATCACAGAGCGCGCCGAAGAAGCGGGCATGTCCCGTTCGGGCTACCTGCGCGCCCTTGGGTTGAACACCCCAATAAGGTCGGTCGTTGACCTGGCCGCCGTTGCGGACTTGGCCAAGGTCAACGGCGACCTTGGGCGGGTCGCTGGGCTGCTGAAACTTTGGCTCGCAGAGAAACGCGGCCAAGCTTGAGTAAGTCCGCAATCGCCTCATCGTTGCTGTGTGCCGCTTAGGGTGTCATTTCGCCCCCAGCCGGAACCGACCCCGCACAAGACGTTGGCTCCCCCGAGACCTTGATCCACTTACCCTCAGTGATCGAGACCTCGCATTCATCTGTCATCGCCTCAACAATACACCGCGCAAATGTTTAGGGTACAAAACACCTGCAGAAGTCTTTCGGCAGAAACTCTTCGCAAACAGACATCGTTTTGCGTAAACTCAAACCGAAAAGTCGCGCTTCAGCCTGACCTCACACGCCGGAATATATTGCAGACTTCAATGCTCGTTTTGGCAAGGAGCCGCGCAATCCTAAGGATATGCATCGACCGCTGGCCGCGCATGAGAACATCGATGGTGCGATGTGCCGGAAGGAAGTACGGACACTGTCGCAAACACTGACACTGCGTTACGACAAGGTGCTGTTCATCCTGGAGCCGACGGAGTTTGCAAAGCGGCTGGCTCGACAAAAGGTGATTGTCTGCGACTATCCGGATGGCCGTCTGGAGATCATGTATGGTACGGACACCCTGCCCTACAGAACATTCGACAAGCTTCGTTCTGTTCATCGCTCGCCTGTTGTCGAGAACAAGCGACTGGATGACATGCTTTCGATTGTGGCCGAGATGCAGGCAGGCCGGGAACTGCAACGCAGCCAGAGCGGTCCCCGTCGCACAGGTCAGACGAACCATTTGTTTGGCGTGCCTGATGGCAGTGTCGGGAACGGGTATCAGAAGCGCGAGCGCAAATCGCGCACCGCTTACATGAACGATCCTGACGTTATTGCGCGCCGGGAAAAAGCGTTGGCTCGGTTGGCTGCGACGGAGTGAAATGGCCAGATCAATGACATTTGGCACTCTCAGAGCTAAAGCCGAAGGGCACCTATCGACCCGCCCCCATTCCTCGCTTGCAACTCTGACCAGCCTCTCGGAATGGGGGCTGAACGTCAGCACCTGTCGCATCTCTATCTTGCTGGAGATAGCGTATCCCTAACTTGCCAAAACACATTATATAACCGGGGTACATTCTATTTTAAACTGCAACATGCCAATGAATTCATGTGGTTAGCCATGGAGGAAATTGGATGTCGAATTGCTACTCACAGATCACATTGGCGGAACGTCGCCGGTTATTTGAGCTGAAACAGCTTAAACTCCCTCTCGGCGATATTGCGCGGCTGATGGGCCGTCATCGCTCGACGATCTATCGCGAGATCAAGCGCAACAGCTTTTGGGATGCCGAGATTCCAGACTATAATGGCTATCATAGTGTTTTTGCCGACAACATCAGCAAAGACCGCAGAACGCGGTTGCGCAAGCTCAGACGTTACCCAGAGCTGCGCAAGTTCGTCATTGAACAATTGGAAGCACACTGGTCACCAGAGCAGATCTGCGGCCGACTGATTAGCCATGGTCTGAGCGCGATACGTCTATGCGCAGAAACGATCTATCGCTTCATTTACTCAAAGGAAGAATATGGGTCCTGAATTCATAGAATAACTGCAGCACTTTGGACCACAAGGTAGAGGCAGGAGGGCCAGTGCCGGTACCCTCCCTGCTTTACCGACCAAAGTGAAGCAGAGCATGGGATACCAACAGCTGACCCAGACACAACGATACCAGATTTACGCCCGCCATGACTTGGGCAGGAGCCAGCGACAGATCGCTAGGGAACTGGGGCTCCACAGCAGCACGATTAGCCGTGAGCTGCGCCGCAACGCGACGGCCAGTGGCTATGATCCCGAACAGGCTCAGGCTTGTAGCGATCACCGACGACGTACCGCCCGCAAGTGGACGAAGCGCTTGCCCAGCTTGATCGCGGCGGTAGCCGGCCGACTTCGTGAAGAATGGAGCCCAGAGCAGATCAGTGGATTCATGGCACCGTTGGCCGGTATCGGCGTTAGCCATCAGTGGATTTATTCCCTGGTCTGGGATGATAAGGCCCGCGGCGGCACGCTTTGGCAGCATCTCCGGCAACCCAAGAGGCGCAGCAAGCACCGTGTTCACGCCAAAAGCGCAGGGCTTGGCAAGATACCTGATCGCGTGGGCATCGAGCATCGCCCAGCCGAGGTTGAGAATCGGCGCTACATCGGCCACTGGGAGGGTGACACGGTGCTTCAGGGACATAAGCAATCAGGCATTGTCACGCTGGTTGAGCGCCGCAGCGGCTATCTATTGGCGGCACGGCTACCCAGCATTACAGCGGCGTTGACGAAAGCGGCCATGATCCGTCTGCTGAAGCCTCGTCGAGGTGCGGTGAAAACTATCACGCTGGATAATGGCTCGGAGTTTTCGGAGCACCAGGCCGTGGCGAGAGCCGTAGCAGCGAGAACCTACTTTTGCGACGCCTATTGCTCAGGGCAACGTGGCACCAATGAAAACACCAATGGCTTGATTCGGCAGTATTTTCCCAAGGGAACCAACTTCCGCCACGTCACTGATGCCGAGCTACGCAGGGTGGTGAGAAAGCTCAATGACCGCCCCCGAAAACGACTCGGCTATCGAACACCGGCACAGGTGTTTCTGGGGGAGTACTCTGGAGCACTGGATACCGCAGGTGCTGCGCTTATTGGTTGAATTCAGGGGTTAAAGCTGTATGAGCATCTGGCCGAGATGCGCACAAAGCGCTGCCCACGCGGCACCAGAAGATCGCGCAGCTCCCGCATTCCAGAAGCGTTTCGCATTCATCAACGTCCTGATTTTATTGGCAATCGTCTGCAATTCGGCAATTGGGAGGGTGATTTGATCATCTTTGATCGTGACCTCGGAGAAGCCAATGTCATGACACTTGTTGAACGCAAAAGTCGTTACTTCGTCATCATTAAAAACAGCAGTCGGCACTCAAAGCCTATCATGAACAAAATCATTCAGGCCTTTGCAGCGCTGCCTTATCATGCACGCCGCAGTTTTACCTTTGATCGTGGTTCCGAGTTTATGGGTTATAGGGCTTTGGAGGATGGAATGGGGGCAAGAAGCTGGTTTTGTGATCCAAATTCACCCTGGCAAAAATGCACTATTGAGAACATCAACAAGCGCATCCGACGGTATTTACCCAGCAATACGGATCTGGCGCAGGTCAGCCAGGCTCAGTTAACCGCCCTCGCCCATAAGCTCAATGCGACCCCGCGCAAGTGTCTTGGATTTAAGACACCCGCAGAGGTGTTTGCTAAACTTTTGCAGGAAGCAGCTTAATCAGATACCCTCACCGCCGGCATAATGCAGTTGGGGTAACTTTTCCACCTCAAGGAAATCCCCGAGCCGTAGGGCGGAGAGATCTCAAGGTTCCACGATGTCAAATTCGAAGCCTTCATCCTGCTGCAGGAGACAGACCGGAAAATAGGCTCGCTGATCAAAACGATATAAAAAGTCTCTTCAATGGGTTTGCCAAACTGACTCAGACCTGTGCTATGTTTGATTTAGCGTTAACATGTCATGCTGTGTGTATGGAATAATCGGCTACTGCGCACAAGGTTTGAATGGGGCGGCAGGTATTTTTTGCCGACGTGCATGTTTGGCGATCCGCAGGAGAAGCGTGAGTGAGTGATAAGACCGCGACAGTCCAGTCAAGACATCGGGCATATGAGAGTTTCATCAAACTCTTGCTGGCGGGCGATTTTCATCCCGGCCAGTTCGTTTCGCAACGGCAACTTGTCAGTATAACAGGGCTTCCGCTCGGCGCGATACGGGAGCTTATTCCTCGCTTGGAGGTGGAGGGCCTTATCAAGACGGTGCCACAACGCGGTTTACAGATCGCGCATGTCGACCTCAATCTCATTCGTGAGGCATTTCAATTTCGTCTTTTCATTGAGCGGGAAGTTGTCGCTGTTTTCTGTCAGGAGGCGTCAGCGGAAATCTTGCTGTCCCTGCGCAGGGAACATATCGACTGGAACCTGCACGATACGATCATCGGTTCGCTGAACAACGAAATCATTTGGCGTAAATATCAGACCAACAATATCAAGATGCGTCTCATCAATCAGGAGCGTTTTCGCATCGCTGGCCGCGTCATTCCTGTCATGGAAGAGCATCTGAAAGTGCTGGAAGCCATTGAAACGCGCACTCCGCAATTGGCAATGGATGCGATAACGGTCCACATCAACAATGCGCGCTCACTGGCGCTGAAGATTTAACGAGACCGGCAAATTTGGAAACGGAAAAGGGCCATGCTTCAAGCGCAGCCGCCGTCGCTGCATGATCGCCCTCGTGTCTCACATATACGAAGCAAGGGGCGTGTATTTCGGTCGTAAACGGAAAGACTGGGAAAAGTGGAACCCGTTTTCCCGAAAAGAAAAACGAAAACAAAAGAACCCAGAGTCTGTCTGGGTCATAATGAACCAGACAGACTCTGGAAGAGCTGCGTGTCGGAGTGTAATTTCGCAAGATTATGTACACCCATCGGCCAGGGGATCAGGCGGAGGGTACCGGGACCGGATCGTGCACCTATTCCATGTATAAATTTTTCAGACCGAGCCTCTCACGCAAGGTGGATGGGCCTGTCTTTTCCGGTAACATACCGGCCTGCCGCAAAAGCGGCATGACCTCGTCTATAAAACCGTTCAGGCATGTTCCGGCAAGGCTGAAGCCGTCAATGATTCCAGCACCATGCCACTGGGTGATCCTCTCGGTCACAGCTTCCGCGGTGCAGGTGTTGGTAGAACCTAGAACGGGCATGATCCGCACGTCTGCGCGATCCCTTGCATGGCTTTTCAGGCGGAGGCTCATCTCGTCCGCGAATTTTGCGGTCGCTTCGAGGTCCATCGCCTCGGCAATCACGACATCGGCAAAGCGCGCCGCCATATCCATGTCATCCTCCGTCACCACGCTGTGAAACAAGACCGGCCTGCCCTGCGGCGGGCGCGGAACGTCCAGCGGCCCCTTGACCGAAAAATAGTGTCCACGATGGTCGATGGGGCCGTTCCCCTCTCCGTTGACTTTCACTCGCCCGTCAGAACGTATGACGATGGCATCCGGGGACCAGCTATCCCATAACTGGTGGACCACTTCGAGAAATTCCGCATCCCGTGCGGCAACGGCCTCGACAGGCGGACGGCTCAAATCGCCATATTGCTCCTGTTGCTGATCTGCCGACGGCGTGATGTGCCAGCCAGCCCTGCCCCGGCTGATATGATCGATGGTCGCAAGCCGCCGCGCAACGTTATAGGGCTGGCTGGTGCGCGGGGAGACGGCGGCGGCAAGACCGATGCGATCGGTTGCAGCCGCCAGCGCCGCAAAAGCCGTAAACGGCTCGTATGGAAGGAATGCACATCCTTCCCGCACCAGGCCCGCATTGTTCGCATCCCTGAAGACGAGCGCGTCGATCCCGCCCGATTCGGCGCGTTTCGCCAGTGTCAGGAGAGTTTGGAGAGCGCCGGGACGCGCGGAAACGCCATCCACCGCGGCGAGACTTTCCGGCCCGAGAATATAATTGAAATGAAGCTGTTTCATATTTTCAATGTCCCTTTGCAGCGAAGCGCCGGTTGTCGGGGCGCGCCAGACCGAAATGGTCGCGCAGCGTCGTTCCCGCATAGCGGGTGCGATAGAAACCGCGCCGTTGCAGGATGGGGACCACTTCTTCGACAAACAGGATATTCGCCTCAAGAGAAGGCCACATCAGCGTGAAGCCGTCGCAGGCAAAGCCCGTAAACCATTCGCTGATGAGGTCGGCCGTCTCAAGCGGCGTTCCAGCGAAAGCCAGATGCGCGCCCTGTTGCAGCACCTGACGCGGGGTCAGGCGATGCTTGCGGATCATGTCGAGATAAAGATCCGATCTTCCACGCATTCCGTTGGTGAATCCCTGCTCGGGCAGCAGATCGAGAGGGATCGGCTCGTCGGGCGGCAATTGCGAAAGGTCGATGCCGACCATTTCCTTCATGCGCGCGCCCGCATTTTCACCCGCGCCCTGTCGCGCCGCCAGAAGGGCTTCGGCCTCCGTGCGGGTTTTCGCAACGATCGGCATCAGGCCCGGCAGGATATTGAGTTGATCGGGCGTGCGTCCGAAAGCGGCCATGCGGCGGCGAATATCGGCATAAAATTCCTGTGCGATGGAAAGGACCGGCTGGGCGGTGAAGATGACTTCCGCCCAGCGTGCGCCGAAATCCCGTCCCGCCTGCGACGAACCCGCCTGCATGCGCACCGGGCTGCCCTGTATGGGGCGCGGTATGTCGAGCGGCCCCTGAACCTCGAACCATTTTCCACGATGATCGAGGGCCGGAACGTTCCCGGGTGAGGCGTGGAGCATGCCCTCAGGCGTACAGGAGAGCGCATCTTCATCGAGGCTGTCCCACAGCGCGGTTACGACCTCGATCACCTCATGGGCACGCTCGTATCGCGTATCGTGTTCGAGATGTTCGTCGCGGCTGTAATTGGCGGCGACCGTGCCGATGGCCGTCGTCACCATGTTCCAGCCCGCGCGGCCATTGCTGAGGCGGTCGAGGCCTGCGAACATGCGCGCGAGATTATAAGGCTCGTTATAGGTGGTCGAAACGGAGGCGATCAGCCCGATATGCCTGGTCACCGTGGAAAGTGCTGAAAGAAGGGCTATGGGTTCCAGCGAAAAGCCCGGACGGTAGGTGTAGAAATCGGCGATGAACATGGCGTCCATCAGCCCTTTCTCGGCCAGTTGCGCACGCTCCTCAAGCTGGCGCATATCGAAAAGACGGGACGGCATATCCCCCGCAATGCGCCATGCCAGATCGAGATGATCGATACAGGAATTGAAATGAAGCTGTCGGTTCGGATGGCTCATGTGCGCATACTCCGGCGGATAAGATAGATGAGATAAGGGGCGCCGATCAGCGCAATGACGGAGCCTGCGGGCAGTTCCCCCGGCGCAATGACGAGCCGGGCAGCAATATCGGCGAGCCCGAGAAGAAGCGCACCGACCAGCACCGAAACGGGCAAGACCGCGCGCAGGGAATGGCCGCATAAAAACCGCGCCAGATGCGGCGCCAGCAGGCCGACATAGCCGACAGGCCCGGTCTGCGAAACGCAGATGGCGGCAACCGTGACGCCCGTCGCTCCGGCGGCGAGCCTGACGGGCGCGATCGCAGCACCAAGGCTGCGCGCCGTGATGTCGCCGAGCGAAAGCAGTTCGAGTTTCGTCGCCACCAGCATCGCACAGATGAAACCGGCAAGAAGCGTGGGAAACAATATCTGCACCGTGGACCAGTTGGCCCCGTAAAGTCCGCCGATGAGCCACACCATCGGATTGTCGGTAAAGCGGGTCTGCATGACCAGTATCTGCACGAATGCGCCGCAAAGGGCGGAAACGGAAATGCCGATCAGGATGAGAAAGGTCGGTGTCAGCCTCGTGCGCCATGCAAGGATATAGACGGTGGCCGCCGCAAGCATTCCACCGGCAAGTGCCGCCATGCCGATGCCCGTCGCGCTTGCTGCGGGAAACAGCGCCACCATGAGAAGAATGCCTGCCGTCGCCCCGCCATTGACCCCGACAATCGACGAATCCGCCAGAGGATTGCGCAATGCTGCCTGAAAAAGCGCGCCGGCAAGGGCGAAACCCGCACCGGCAAGACAGGCTGCGAGAATACGCGGGCCACGCATGTCCCAGACGATCTTCTGCATGAGCGGCGCAGCCTTGCCGGAGAGTGCCTGCATGACCTGCATTCCCGACAGCGGCAGACCGCCGACGAACATGAGACCCGCAAGCAGCGTGAGGCCGATGAGGAGCAGAAGGGCCAAAAGCAGGATCGTGGGGGAAACATGTCCGGCTCGGCCGAAATCGAGCGATGAAGCCGCATTCATCTGCCCGCCCCGGCTGCGGCGCAGGACGAGCCACAGAAGCCATGGCGCACCGAGGGCTGCCGTAATGGCCCCCACGGGCGGTGCGCTGGTCAGGCTTCCAAGCATGTAGGTGATGCTGTCGGCGGCAAGCAACAGGCTGCTGCCCCAGAGTGCCGCGGCCGGTATCAGCGCGGCATGCCGTCTGACCCCCGCAAGCTTGACCAGATGCGGCGCGACAAGACCGACGAAGCCGATGGGACCGGTGGCGGCGACGGAAGCGCCCGTCAGCACCAGCACGACGATCAGGGTCGCGGTGACGAGCAATGCGTGTTTCTGTCCGAGGCTTCTGGCCGTATCCTCGCCGAGCCGGGCAATATCATATGCGCGCGACAGCGTGAAAGCCGCAATGAGGCAGAGGACGATCCATGGCCAGACGAGTTGCACATTGCTCCAGCCGTTCTGCCGCAGCGAACCCGCACTCCAGGTAATGAGAAACCGCGCCTCGCTCTCGTAGAGCAGCAGCAGCGCGCCGGTTATGCTTGAAATCGTCATGGCGACGATCAGTCCAGCAAGAAGAATGCGCAGCGGCGTGGCGCGAAACCCGCCCGCCAGCAGATAGACCATCAGCACGGCAACCAGACCGCCGCAGACCGCGACGGCGATGGGCATGAAAACGATCAGGGCCGGTGCGAATATGGTGGCCAGCGCAATGAAGAAAAAACTTCCCGCGCTGATGCCGAGAATGCCCGGCGACACCATCGGATTGCGCAGGATGCTCTGCATGAGCGCGCCGGAGACGGCGAAGGCGCTGCCCGCAAGCACCCCTATGGTGGCGCGCGGCAGGCGAAAGCCGCTGACGACGTCGCGCAGCAGATCGTCATTATACGCAAAGGAGCGGATGATGTCGCCAACCCCGATCCGGGCCTCGCCATGCGCCATATTGAGCGCGAAAGCGGCGACGAGCGCCATGACGCCCGCCCCGATCATGCCCAGTTCGCGCAAGCATTGCCGCGGCACGCTCACGTCAGAAGCGCCTTGCGGACATCGCGCAGAAACAGCCGCGCGCTCAGCGGGCCGTTGTGGATCAGCCGGTAGGGAATGGGCTGAAAGCGGTTCTCGCGCACGAAACGCAGATTGCGCCACACCGGCGTCGCCATGAGATTGGCCACACCCTCCTCATTGAAGGGCATGTAGAGAAAATCGGCATCCTGCAAGGCGATCAGCGTTTCGGCGGTGGTGACGTTGAAGCCTTTTTCGAGATAGCGGTCGTCATCATAGGCATAGGCGAAGCCGCAACGCTGCAAAAGCTGCGCCGGCAGCGCATTGCGATTGAAGAGCATGATTTCGGCCCCTGTGACGCCGGCATTGACATTGCCCAGCACGACAGGACGCTTGTCCAGCCCTTTCGCGACGACACTTTGCTTCATTTCCGCAAGCGTTTCATCGAGAGACGCGAGGAAATCGCCGCATTCCGCTTCCCGTCCCGTCAGACGCGCGACGGCACGCAGCGTCTCGACCATATTCGCCATCTGGTCGGGTTTTCCGGCTGGATAGGAAAGGAATGCCGCCACCGGCGCGATTTCGCCAAGCAGGGTGCGACTTTTCTGGATGCTGTTGGCGCTGCCGAGGATCAGATCCGGCTCAAGCGCCATGATGAATTCGATATTGGGTGCGGAAGACAGACCGAGATCGGTCACCTCGTCCGAAAGCCGGGGCTCGGCATCGCCGGTGAAGCGGCGATAATTGGCGGGGCCCGTCATTCCGACCGGTTGCAGGCCCAGCGCCAGAAGAAATTCCGCACTCTGCTGGTCAAGCGCCACCACCCGCCGCGCCGGCTGCGCCAGGCATGTTTCACCCAGTTCGCTCACCGCACAGACGCGCGCCGCAAAAGCCCCTTGCGTGGATGCGGCGAAGGCGGCGAAGGCGGCAAGCCCGCAAGCGAAGCTTCTTCTCGACATCA
>NZ_JBQTDC010000064.1:0-10641 GCF_052353045.1 Halomonas sp. AOP7-B1-5
GATGCCTGGTGACGCGGAATCAAGCTGGCGCGCTGGTCATCTTCCAGGCGCGAATCGGTATAGGTATAGGCCGCAGTGACTTTCAAGTCATCGGTGACGTAACCCACCCCTTCCAGCTCAAAGCCCTGGGAGGTGCGCTCACCTTCCTGCACCTGGAAACCAGCCGGTGAGGTTACCAGCGTGTTGCTCTCTTCCAGATCGAACACGGCGGCGGTCACGTAGCCATCCCAGCCGATGGGCGCATACTTCACACCCGCTTCCCACTGGCGGCCTTCACGCGGGTCATAAAGATTGCCTGCGCTATCGGACTGAGCAATCGGCTCGAACGATTCGGTGTAGCTAACGTAAGGGTTGATGCCGTTCTCACCCAGATACATGACCCCGCCAGACCAGGAGAGCTGATTATCGTCAGAGCGCTCGGAGGCGCCGGTAGTGACATTGGTGTTCTCGGTCTCGGCATGGTCGTAGCGCACGCCGCCCAGCACTACCCAGCGGTCATCCAGGCGCAGCTGGTTTTGCAGGTAAACGCCGGTCTGCTCTTTGTCGATATGCCGCTCGACCAAGTTTTCATCGGCAAACGGGGTGTAGTTGCCGTAGGTGGGCGTGAAGATATCGATTGGCGCGCCAAAGGCGTAGTCGTCGCCCTCCTGGCCCTTGAGGCCCAGGTTCTGGTAATCGACGCCCACCAGCAGGGTATTTTCGGTGCGTTCGGTGTACCAGTTGCCCACAAACCGGTTGTCTACCGTCCAGCTATCGGCCTTGCCGTCGCGCAGCGTCAAACCACGGGAAGCGCGCCGGTCATCCACCATGGAGAGCGCGTAGGTACTGCGCAGTTCCAGGTCGAGTTCGCTGTAGCGCAAATCCTGTTCGAACGCCCAGGTGTCGTTGACCTGATGGCGCAGCTCGTAGCCTAGCCCCCATTGGGTGCGCTTGTTGCGGTCATAATCAGGCTCGCTAACGTTGGACTGCGGGCTGACCCGGCCAAACGGCGTATCCTGAATGCTGCCGTAGGGCAGCTTGAAGCCATTGACAGGCACGCCGTCGTCCTTCTGCACGCTGGCCAGGAAGGTAACACTGGTGTCTTCACTGAAGTCCACCGCCAGGCTGGGTGCAAAGTAGTAGCGCTCGTTTTCGGTGTTATCCAGATCGCCGTCGCGCTCTTTATACATGCCCACCACGCGGTAGCGAACATCGTCTGTCTCGCCTACCGGCCCGCTGGTATCCAAGCCTATTTGGCGATGGTTGCGGTTACCCATCTGCAAGTTCACGTTGCCCTGGGGCGTATCGGTCGGGCGTTTGCTCACCGCGTTGATCAAGCCACCGGGAGGCGCCTCACCGTAAAGAATCGAAGACGGCCCTTTGAATACATCAATCCGCTCAAGGCCGTAAGGCTCAGGCAGCCACTGGTAGAAGCCTTCACGGTAAATCCGCAGGCCGTCCTGATAGGTGGATTGGTCAAACCCGCGCACCTTGAACCAGTCGGTATCGTTATCACTGCCGTAGTGCCCGGCCAGCACCCCCGCACGGTAGCGGAAGGTTTCATCCAGCTGCTGCACGTTGCGGGTTTCAAGCTCTTCACGATCAACGCTGGATACCGGACGCGGCGTTTCCACCAGCGGTGCATCAACTTTCAGCGCCGTTCCTACTACCACCACGGTATCGTTGTTGACCGTTTCCTGAGCGTTGACGCTCGTGCATATAAAAACGGCGGAAACCGGAATCAACGCGGCAATGGAACGCACCAGCGGTCGGCGTACAAACGGCAAAGAAGGCATGTTGAGCACTCAAGGTTGTTGTCAGCAAAGAGAACAGTGTTTGAAGGGTAGTGATAATGGTTGTTATTCAAATACACTATACCGCCGCCAGCCCTGCGCTATCAACGCCTGCTTAAATAAGTTAAATTAGGGTTAAGTAAACCTAGCGAGGAAGCACAATGACATTGGCCATTGTTACCACACGCGCAGGCGTGGGGTTAGACGCACCGGCGGTGCATGTAGAAGTACACCTTGCCAACGGCCTGCCCGGGCTAACCCTGGTAGGCTTGCCTGAAACCGCGGTCAAAGAAAGCCGCGAACGGGTGCGCAGCGCCCTGGTCAACGCCGGGTTTGATTTTCCCAATACCCGGCGCATTACGCTGAACCTCGCCCCTGCGGATCTTCCCAAGGAGGGCGGCCGGTTTGATTTGCCTATCGCACTCGGCATTCTTGCCGCTTCCGGGCAAATTCCGGTGGAGGCGTTGGAAGGTATGGAATGCGCAGGCGAGCTGGCGCTGGACGGCAAGCTGCGCGCCGTACACGGCATTCTGCCTTTTGCCCTGGCAACGCGCCGATCTGGAAAAGCTCTGATTATCCCTCGCGAATGCGCCGATGAAGCCGCGCTGGCGGGCGACTTACCGGTGCTGCCAGCCGATACGCTTTGGCAGGTTGTCGCCCACCTGCTCGGCCAGGAAAAAATCCCGCCCCACTGCTTGCCTGCTTCGGTTAAGACCACCACGCCGATGGCTGATCTGGCCGATGTGCGCGGCCAACAGCAGGCACGCCGCGCACTGGAAGTGGCTGCGGCCGGTGGGCATAACCTCTTGTTCGCCGGCCCGCCGGGCACCGGCAAGACCATGCTCGCAAGCCGCCTGCCAGGCATTCTGCCCCCGCTTTCTGAAGAGGATGCGTTAGCGGTCGCCGCCGTGCGCTCGGTATGTGGATTACCCCTGGATGCCGACTGGGGCAAGCGCCCGTTTCGCCAACCGCATCATAGTGCCAGTGCTGCCGCGTTAGTGGGCGGTGGCTCGAAACCCAAGCCGGGCGAGATATCGCTTGCCCACCACGGCGTGCTGTTTTTAGACGAGCTGCCGGAATTTTCCCGCAACGTGTTAGAAGTTTTAAGACAGCCACTGGAAACTGGCGAAATACATCTCGCCCGGGCAAGCCACGAGCGCCGTTACCCGGCTCAATTTCAATTGGTAGCTGCAATGAACCCGTGCCCCTGCGGGCACCTGGGCGACCCACGCCAGCGCTGCCAGTGCACCGCCAGCCAGATTCAGCGCTATCAGGCGCGGCTTTCCGGCCCCCTACTGGATCGCATCGACTTACAGGTCGAAGTGCCCGCGCTACCGCCGGAACAGCTCACCGCCCAGACTCAGGGCGAATCGTCGGATGCGGTGCGCGAGCGCGTGATGGCGGCCAGGGAGCGCCAGATGGCGCGCGGCGCACTCAATAGCCAGCTCGGCGGCAAGGCGCTGGAAGCCGCTTGCGACTTGAACGATGAGGAACGCACTTGGCTTGCCAGCGTGCTGGAAAAGCTCAAGCTCTCCGCCCGCGCCTACCACCGCGTGCTGCGCGTGGCGCTGACGCTGGCTGATTTACAGGGGGAGCCCAAACCCACTCAGGCGCACTTGATTGAGGCCATTGGCTATCGACAGCTGGATAGGCTGTTGAAGGGGGCCTGAGAGGGGCGTTTGAACTCTGGTTTGTCTGTAGCAGCACCTCGTTTGATTTTTTAGATCGCTGTTTAGCTTGCGCAGGAAGTGGTGAAACATGGCCCAGCTCCCCAACATCCATTCAAGCGAAATCAAGATCAAAGATTGCCTACTACCCATGGGACCTGGTCAGAACACTCTACCCAAGCTATGAGTATCCTTGCCTATCGTACAAATATTAAGCAAAGTATTCATTCATCCGCCATAATGCGCTTGGATAATCAGGAAGGATGCGGAATCCGCCCATACCGTTTAAATTTAAGGCTCTAGAACACGGCCTTGAGTGAAATAGTCATGAGAAATAGCACTAAGTGCGATAAAAGCCGCTTCTCTATTTCGGTTTGAAACAAGCTCTTTAAGCCGGGTTAAATACTCAATCATTTGCTTTTTAGCACTATCGGAAACCTCTGGCGAGACGGCCTGATCCTCATAATAAAAGTGATGTTTTTTAGAAAAATCATGAATCACAAGATAAACAGCTGCATAATCCGGATCATTTATAATCAGCTCGTTCATATCTTTCTTTAGCTTTACGAAGGCATCTGTGCAAGCCGGAAAATTTTCAAACTTTTCGATAGCGTCAATAAATTTCATATCAACCTCCATTTAAACTCTACTTATTAAGTTACCATAAAGAACAACTCGATTTATAAAAATACGCCTTAATCAATGAAATTAATCAATTAAAATATTTTTCCTTATATAATCAATAGCTTTTGTTCCTTTCAGCGAACGCCCCCAAATATCGCTAGTAATATCAGTATGAAGTTTGACAGCCTCTGGTGCCGACGTGATCATCGCAACCCCTAATCTAACATTAGGAAGATCCCCTAGTGTAAATGGACTTGTTGCAATAGTGTCCCTTTTTGGTTGTTTGAATATTTGAAAAGAGGAGTTTGGCATTGTGTCTTTCAGCAATCCCACTTGAACACCGATTGGCTGATCTTCGATTAAACCGATAATATGCTCCACCTCATTTTTAGCAATAACGATTCTTTTTTTAACCAACTGATTATCAAGATTATATGTTCCAACAAACCCATTCCCAACGAAGCGCTGAAGTTCAGAAGCAGACATTAGGCTTAAAAACCCAGGCTTCTTGAGCATATAGTTTCTCTTTCTCTCCCTTAGGACATTCATGATATTATCTACGACTTTTAAAGTCTCTGAGCATTTTTTTAGATCATCAGGTAGACTTTCTTTCAGAACATCGTTTAAAACTTCATCATACTGTGGCGTTGTCAATAAATAGGCAATGGGACCAAACATTGCTGAAATATGGCGTGTTTCGACTTCTATTTGCCGCATGCGTTCCATAAAGCTGACACAAGACGATAGATATTCCACACCGACGCCTAGAAGGGTCGTCATTGAAACGGATAAAACCTCGGATATTTTTTCCAAGGTCTCAAGCTTAGGAAGTGCGCCCTTTTCATAACGATATAGCGCCGCCCTTGAAACACCGATTTTATCTGCTATAATTTCAGGCGGTATATTACTACCCAGCCGAAAAGCACGCAGCCTATCTCCAATATCATTAAATTTTTCAGACATACCCAAAAGCCTTCTTATTATAAGATATAGGGGGCATGGCCTTGAACCCGATGTATCGAGCAACATACATTAAAATCTCAATGTACTTTCGCATAACGAAGGCGTGATAAGGCTTACCAAATAAATATTTAGAATCACACATTTCGGGCTCCCAACGGCCGCCTTTTATATCAGAATGAGACACTTATCATAATATATGATTTTTGCGCACTTTGTCTCAAGGAAAGATAACACGTGTGGCAATATAGTGTGCACTGGAAGCCTTGTACCATGATAAAGAGTCGGCTTTTGGCATACACGATCAATAAGATATATCCAGGCAGCTGATCAACCAATGGTTTTTTCATCACCATCGCCGGATTTACGACCAGGAAATCGACAATATCGATGCTGTGCCGATGCGATAAGCGTAGCCTGATGCTACCTGCTTGCACGTGAAGCTCATAAAGAAGCTAAACATCAAAACAGTTACCATAAAAAATAATATCAATATCTCGTAATAACCTATATTAAGCTGATGTCGTAATATCGTACCTAGCCAACCAAGCAATGCTGATCAAGGGCCATAAAACTCGATAGTATTTTCTGCCAGAGAAGAGATCTCATCTTCTAATAAAGCTGGCCGAGACGGCTACGACGGTAAACGCTATCATATTTCGCTCAAAGGATATGGCACCTCAATACAGGTCATACTCAAGGTTACACTGTAATACTAACTTCTACGCTTCGCTTACGAAATGGGGGCTACTTTACAAGCCCCCATTTTTAACGACCGCTAAAGGTATTAGCTACCGTTATCTTGAATAAGACGATTGATAATATTGCGACCGTTGCCACAGGTAAACCACGCCGGACATGATGATACCCAACACCGTTGTCCAAACGTTTGGCCAATAGCACAACACCATTGCGATTAACAATAGGATTCGCTGACTGATATTCGTTTTGGTGCGAAAGTAACCCGCACTTACGGCACCTTGTAGAAACACTCCTATCAAGGCGGACAGCCATACAACCGCAATATCGAATGGCTCTCCATTCATCAACATGGGTGAAAAGGCAAACAGCAAGGGCATAATGTAGAGCATTTTTGATAATTTCATTGCCCTTACGCCGGTCGTAAATGGATCTGCTTTTGCAATTGCAGCTCCAGCATATGCGGCAATACATACTGGAGGCGTAATATTTGAGTCCTGACTTAGCCAGTAAACAATCATGTGAGCGGCAATCAATGCAACGCCCAGCTCGTTCAAGGCTGGTACCGCCAACACTGCTATTACGATGTAAGAGGCCGTTACCGGCAATCCCATACCGATCACTAGGCTCGCGAGAGCGATCAGAATGATCGCTAGAAGCAGATTACCGCTTGAAACCGAGAGGAATATCGAGGTGAACTCTTGGGCCATTCCGGTCAAGCTAATCATTCCCAAAATAATGGAAATGACGCCCACGATAGAACCGATAACCAGCGTACTAAGCCCGCCTTGATAAAGTGCAGCATAGATATCGCCGATTCCCATCCTCGTTTCTTTTGTCCCCCATGAGCAAGGGATTGTTGCCAGCACACCCCAAAAAGCGGCAAATGCTGGTGTAAACCCATAGACAAGCAATGCAATTACCAAGAGCAGAGGCAAACTCAGAATGCCCCGTTTGCGTAGAACTGACCTGACCTTTGGCACCTCGTCATCTGACAGGCCACGAAGACCTAATCGCTTGGCCTCAAAATGAACGGCCCACCAGATACTGGCAAAATAAAGGATCGCGGGCACGATGGAGACTGCAATGAGCGTCTGATAAGGAATGCCAGTTAGCTCTACCATGATAAAGACGCCCGCGCCCATAACGGGCGGCAAAAACATACCCCCGATAGATGCCGATGCTTCAATAGCCCCCGCCGTTTCTTTGGGATATCCCGTTTTTTTCATCAAGGGAATTGTCAAAGAACCAGTAGTGACGGTATTGGCAATCGCACTACCAGAAATGGAACCCAATAGCATTGAAGCAACAATCGAGACCTTGGCAGGGCCCCCAGTGCGCTTACCCGCTAACGCCGTCGCTATATCAATGAAAAAAGCGCCGGTACCGGATGCCGAGAGAAAGGCACCAAAAAAAATAAAAACGATTACGTAGTTAACGAACACTCGAGCGATCATTCCGAAAAGCCCATCTTCCGAAATGAAATTGAATAACGCGATGCGCTCTAGCGAAAAGCCGCGATGCGAGATCACATCAGGCATACTGCGCCCAAATATCGTGAAAAGGATAAACGCTATCGCGATACCGGGCAGCATCCAACCATGCACTCGCCGCGCCATCTCGATGGAGAGAACTAAAAGAATAAGTCCGCATAACAAATCGGCCTGTGTCTCTGCTCCCAGCCGGCGTGTTATATCTGGGTAATAGAGCATGAAATATCCACACACGACCAGAGCCAGTCCCGCCAGCCCTATATCAAGAAGGCTTGGCGCGCTTTTAGATGTACCTCTTCGTGTGGGATACGTTATGAAGACCAGTGCGAAGGTGAGAGCCACAAAAACGCCTAGATGGTATTGCATGTCGGCTGCACCAAAAGCGGCGCTATAAAGGTAGAAAGCACTCATAGACGCAGCAAGCAGCTTGATAATAATGCGCCATGGCGACTGCAGCCCGTCAATATTTACTGTGCCATCATCACGTTCGCTGCGTATCTTTTCGTTTTTCCGCAACATGTATTCGACCTACTCTGAGTTAGTAGCCTACGCACTCTTTACCAAGGCATCCTGAGCGAGAAAAGGTAGTAACAAAAGCGTCGCTTTTAGCTACCACCTTTCTTTCAGTGACTTAATGATAAGAACGTACTTAAAATGTTATTGAGGAAGTTCAATGCCTTGATCACGCCAAAACTGCTCTGCGCCTGGATGCAACGGAATGAAGTTGCCGCCACTCACTCCGTTTTCGAGACTCATTTCCCGTGTGGTATTGCTCACCGCACGCATGTGTTCGAGTCCTTCTTCGCTATACAGACTCTCCAATATACGATAAGCAAGATCGTCGCTTACGTCTTCACTGGCCACGAGAATACCAATGTCGCGGATCGATTTGACGTCATAGTCAATACCGGAATAACTACCAGCCGGAATAATCGCTTCGCTGTAAAATGGGTAGGCATCGAAAAAATCGGCGTCTTTTAGTTCGTCGTACGTGCTAATTAACTTGGCATCAAGGCTCGAAGTGGTATCGACGATTGCGCCCGCAGGAACCCCCCACTGCCCATGATAGGCATCAAGTTGGCCATTGCGCAGCTGGTCGGAAGATTGCGATCCATTGATATAACTTGTACTGACACGATCCTCAAGATCGAAGTACTCCAGGATACGATCCATGGTTTGAGCCGTACCAGACCCGGCGCTACCAACAGAAATGCGGTGACCTTCCAGGTCGGCGATAGATTCGATTCCTGAATCAGCAGTGGTTACAAGTTGCGATACGGCGCTGAAAACAAATCCTAAAAACCGCACATTGTCGACTGTCCCCGTTTCAGCGAAATCCTCAAGTCCGTTCGCGGCAAGATAGGAATCGCCTGTGAACGTAATACCCATCTGCAGATCACCCGAACCAATACGCCGAATGTTTTCGGTAGAGCCCGCCGAGCCTTCAACCGTGAACCGCACATCATCAAAGGTGTCATTCATACGGGATGCAACGCCACTTGCAAGAGTGTTAAAAGTGCCCCCAGTTCCTCCTCCCCCGATAGAGATGAACTCTTTTGCCGATGCGGTAAGGCTGGTCACGCCAAGTATGACTCCTGACACAACAGCAACGCTGTAAGTCCAATGGATCTTTTTCATTTTTAATTAACCTCAAATTTTAAAATGTTTCTCAAATACAAAAGCAAAGAAAATTCCAAAAAAAAAGAAAATGTTTATTAATATAGACTTATGTAGAAAAGGAACCATAAAGACCACTCGACAACATCATTATTGATCCAATTTGGTGCAAAAAAAGTTAAATTTATAATAAATGCACTAAAAAAGTGCTCATTAGTTAATCCTCTTTTGAGGACATGGAAAGTATCGAAGTCCCCCCTATGGATAAGGCATCTCTCTGTTAACAAAGGGCTCGCTTTTAATTGCATTGATATTAAAGAGCATCAATACGAATTGACAAATTTAACAGACAATCTCATTATCTAAAAAATGATATAAGTATCTTTTAAGATAAATTCGCAGATATGGTTGGTCACGTAGTCAGTTATGGATGGTATGAGCGTGCTCAACAACAAGGAGACTATATTATGAGTTCCTCTTCCACCCGCTATTCCAGCTACGTCGACTGGACGGGGTTTTCCTCTGAAAACGCATTGGCCGAAGCAATTTTCCATGAGCTGGCTAACGAAACTTCCGACGAAGAAGGAATCACTCGAGAGTGCTACTCTAGCGGTGAAGATGCCGCATTAAAGATTTTTTCTGCCGTGGCTACTGCTCATCAGTTGGAAGTTTTATCCGATAGTGCAAGCAACATTGTCGTCCGAATGCCCGAGGATGATGGACATCGTGCGGGGCACTATATAGGCTCCCATGCCGACTCAGTACCCAAAGGCGGAAACTATGATGGAGCGGCGGGAATCGTCGCGGGGCTGCTTTGTCTCATTCGCCTTCAGCAGGTGCAACCGCCATTGGCCACCCCTGTGCGCTTATTAATGTTGCGAGGAGAAGAAAGTGCTTTTTATGGGCGCGCCAATATAGGCTCACGCGCGCTTTTCGGCATGCTCGACGAGCATGACCTGTCTGCGAAGTCGAGCGGCTCCGGTAGCACTTTGGCCACCGCAATGGAAGGCGTCGGTATCAATCTTGCGCCTATTCAATTAGGAAAATCCTTATTCGACCCGCAAATTGCCAAAAGCTATCTCGAGTTACACATCGAGCAGGGACCAGTGATGATAGAGCAGCAATGGCCAGCGGCCATCGTCTCCGGTATACGCGGCAATGTGCGCCACACTCGTATCGTGTGCCAAGGCGAAGCAGGACATTCAGGCGCTATCCCACGCACTTTGCGAAAAGATGCGGTGTTTGCCTTCGGCGATCTAGTGAACCGCTTGGATGAACACTGGCGCGCCTTTCTCGAAGAGAAAAAGGATCTTGTCGTCACCATTGGAATGGTGGGTACCGATCCGAAAGAGCATGCTATCAGCCGTATTCCGGGGATGTTGACGTTCGCTTTTGAGGCACGCAGTCAGGCAACTGATACGCTGGAAACTTTCTACCAACGTTTCCGTACGGAATGTGAGGAAGTTGCGCACCAACATGGGGTTACTTTTACCTTCGATGATAGAACCGATACCGCACCAGCCCGCATGCATGACAACGTCATCGAACGTCTCTCTCTCGCCGCCGAAGATTGTGGCATCAAACCACATAAGCTGCCTTCTGGTGCTGGACACGACGCCGCCATATTTGCCAATGCCGGTATTCCGTCAGGCATGGTCTTCGTACGTAATGCCCATGGTTCTCACAACCCACGAGAAGCCATGGATGTGGACGACCTTATCAAAGGCACTGATATTCTCTTTAAAGCGATCACTGATTGGTAAGCACTGCCTGGCTCTCCACTGGGCTGCTTCTCGGCTATATTAATAC
>NZ_JBQTDC010000065.1:0-10299 GCF_052353045.1 Halomonas sp. AOP7-B1-5
ATGTTTTCAGAATACAAAGATTTTATCTAGCAATTATTATTATGCCGTCTGCAGTCTTTCAGTTTTATGAACACATGGCTCCATGCGCATAAAATATCATAACCTAGACTTTAGTCTATGCCCAACCCTGATATAGAATATTTCATCACATACACTTACATGGCATTAACTGAACGTCACACTATGCTTTCTAAGAACTTTAACTACCTTGCCAAGCGCCTTCCCAGTGTTCAGTATGGATTTCGTCGCTGCTGTTTATCGGGTTTAAGCTTGCTCCGTTCGTCATTTCACCTCGTTCAGCAGGTCGATTAATTAAGGCCAGAACTTAAAACCGAATTCTGAAATTACGATAGAAACCGCTTTCAGTTAATTTATTACTTAACAAGATGTAAATTTACTTCACACTTACTTACCTAATACATAAATGAGTTTTTATTAGCTATTTGCTTCCATTAAAATAACCTTTATCCAAAATATTTGTTAACCTTGCTTGGTAACAAAATGTTATTTTAAGAAATACAAATATCTTTATATTAATTACTTACTTATAAATTAAGCATTTTTGCTCATTTCAATGTAACAAATCCAAGTGGCCTGCATAGCACTGGGCATTTATAAACATGATCCATCACTCATCAACTCCCCTATAGATAATGTACGGCTAGATCAGCTACCCAGATGGACACCATTTTTATGGTGTCCATAAAACAACCAGCACACCATAGACCTTGGTCTAACACCCTTCCCTGCTTTACAATGCACTGCAATATATTCATTCGCGCCGTTCGCAGGACACCGCATCATGCATGCACACTACGTTTACGACTCTAGCCACACGCCTGCTACCAACGCTCAGCGCAGCCTTCGCCATTGCCTTTCATCCGTCGCAGAAATGCTTTATGACCACGGGTATGTGCTTGAGAGCATTACGCTCGCCCAGCGTGGCCTGGCCGAGCGTGAGCTTGGTGCTTTGCGCGCACAAGCGCCAGAGTGGGCAGCCTGCCAAGAGATTCTGGAAACAAGTGGCGCTGCCACCTTCAATGGATATGACCGCTTTGTATTAACGGCCATGGGTCGGGAGCTGATGTTCGATATGTTCGGCCAGGGGGCGGCTGACTGCGCTTAAAGCGCGGTTAAGAAAGGTACTTGCGTTAAAAACAGGCACGCACAAAAAAGCCCACAGGTTTCGCCTGTGGGCTTTTTATTGGCGCGATTAACGCAGGCCGAGCATCGAAAGGATGAACAGTACAACGACAATCAGACCTACGATATAAATGATATTACGCATGTCGGCGCTCCTTGCTAGTTTGCGTTTTGGGTGAAATCAAAGGGTTGCTTACTTCGAAGTAACGCCTTCAGCCTAGCAGGCTTTCTGACTCTTTGCGTAATCTATGATCATTTTGATCTGAAATAGCCTTTTCTCAGCGTTCATTGAGCATGTTTTTTTGTGCTGATGCGCGGCAATCGCTAGTGTAAATAGATGCATGCAGTGGCGTTATGCGATGGAGGTGGCTTGATGCAAAAACTTATCCGATGGCTTGGTTGCTGCGTATTGGCGGTACTAGGTGCGCACAGCGCTTATGCCGATCCGCCGCTGCCTGTAGCGTTAACAGCCCTTGATAATGACGCCAGTGAGCTTTCACGCCTTCATAGCGTGGTAGTTGCCTATGATGGCGAGATTATCCATGAATACCACCAAGGTGGCCCCGGTACCGCGCAGCCGGCCAATATCAAGTCGCTTTCCAAAACGGTACTGGCGGCCGTTACCGGGGCAGCGATTGAAGCTGATATTATCGAATCCACCCATCAGCCACTAGTGGCGCTATTTGGCGACCACTTACCTTCAGGCCTAGACCCACGTGTTAGCGATATTACGGTTGAGCACCTATTGGCCCAGCAGGCAGGGCTAGAACGTACCTCAGGCGGCAACTACAGCGCCTGGGTGGCAAGCTCTAACTGGATTAACGACGCTCTGACCCGCCCATTTGTCGATGAGCCCGGCGGGCGTATGCTGTATTCCACCGGCACCAGCCATTTGCTTTCGGCAGCACTTACCTATGCAAGTGGCGAAACCACCCACGCACTGGCAAAGCGTTTGCTGGGCGATCCGCTCAATATCTCAATCCTGCCCTGGCCGCGCGACCCGCAGGGTATTTATTTTGGCGGCAACGATATGCAGCTTTCGCCACGCGCATTGATAGAGGTGGGCGAGCTGTACCGTAACGATGGCATGGTCGATGGCGAGCGCATATTGCCAGAAGGCTGGGTTGAAGACTCATGGACGGCCCGCGGCGTCTCGGCATGGACAGGTGATGGCTATGGTTTTGGCTGGTTTATTACTCAATTGGCCGATGAGGCGGTGTATTACGGCCGGGGTTATGGCGGCCAAGCGCTGTATGTCATCCCGAGTAGGCAAATGACGATGGTGATCACCTCAGACCCGACGCCCCCATCGCCTGGGGGCCAGTTTCAGCAGCAGCTTAATCGGTTGGTGGTTAAGCTATTACACCCCCACTAGCTATTCATCTTTATGTGCCAAGCTCATTAAATACAGCGCGGCGGCGAGCGCTAAAACGGAAAGCGCCAGATAAATCGCCTCAAGCGGCGTAGTGAAACGAATATCCACTACGGCGCGGAAGAACTCGATAATCACGGCCAGGATAACCACACGGGCGATTTTATCTTTTAGTTGATCAAGTGAGGCAACGTTAAAGGGGTGCCTGGGATAACGTTCTTCCGCCTGATCAATCCTTGATACAAATAGTCGATAAATACCCAGCCCGAAGATCAACAGCACGATTGCAATAAGGTAAATATCCACCGCGATCACAATTTCAGGCACTAAATTTTCATGGATATCCTGCGTGCTGCCCAGTAGGTAATAGCGAATAACATCGCCAACGACATTAAGAATATCCAGTGTTCCCACAACAAACAGTGCCAATGATCCTAGCAGACTTGGGATAATGGCTAACATCACCAGAAACCGCGAATTCCAAAGGGCAGTTTCAATACGCCGTTCCCAGGTGGATTGCTCTTGGGGCGTTTTAGGCGGCGGCGGGTTTAACGGCTCAGACATCGTGACATCCCTGTGTGCCTATAAAAGATACATGAGTATCGCCACAAACGTGGCGGTCGTGATCAGAAAGCCTAACGAAAGTACCAAGCCGTCGCGGGCGACAAGCCCCAGACCAAATAGCGTTAGCGCAAGGCCTGCACCATTGGCGGAGAAGGGAATAAATTCCATCGGAGGCATGGCTAAAGCCACCAACAGGCAAGCAAGCGCCGTGGCGCGTATCCCCGCATAACCGGTCATCCACTTTAAACGCACGCCTAAAAGGTTATCGATCCATTGAGCAGGCTTTTTTAGCGCATGAATGGCTTTATCAAAACCTTTGCGGGATACCGATCGATTTAAAAGCCACTTAGGTAACCAAAACGTTTTTCTGCCCGCCAGTAGTTGAGTGGAGACCAGCAAGACCAGCGCGGCCATTAAAGTAGGCATACCGGGGATATCGCCAATGATCGGCGCGAGCGTGATTAGCCCGGCAATTAACAGGAGCGGCCCAAAGGAGCGACGCCCGACAGCGTTAACAATATCATCAACGCTCACACGCGGCGCATCACGCTCCATCTGCTCCATCGTCTGAATAAGTTCGGTTAGATTGGTAGCCTCTGTCGATTCACTCATGCGCGTTGCGGCGCTCCTCTACCTGCAGTTTGGCATGGATAAAATCGCTGTGGCTGACGTGAAGTAGATCTGCCAAACGCCGAATACGGTGCTCTTCAAGTGGGTCCACGCGGCCATCAGCCCACGCCAACTGCCACATTGAGGCAACCAGCTCACAGCGCTGCGCATAGCCATAGTGCTCTCTTACCAGGCTGACGAACTGGTAATGATCGACCGCCTCTTCCACCTCGGCTTCGGCAAGCGCCATGAGTTCGGCTACTTCGTGTTCACCTAGCCGATAACGGGTAGTCAACATTTGCTTTAACGCCGCACGCTCGGCATCGCTGGCATTGTAGTCAGCGCGCACCACTTCACACAGCAGTGCCGCGGTGGCAAGTTCAAGGGTTAACGCTTGGTTGTCGCGCCGCTCGGGTTCGGCCAAGGCACGTTGAAAGAAATGAGTAATCGCATCCAGCATCGTGTTTGCTCCGTTGATCAACTTGGCCTTTCGACGCGTTTCAGGCAGTTAAGTGCCTTGGCAAGTTAACTTTTACGCTTGGCAAGCTGCTCTTTTAACTGCTTGGGCACCTGCTTAATAATCAGCCGGTCCTGGCCCTCGTCATACTCGATGCTAGACCCTAGCAAGTGCGAGTCAAAGCTGATGGACACACCGCCTGCGCGTCCAGTAAAACGCCGAAACTGGCTAATCGTGCGTTTATCCGGTGGGATCTCCGCGGAAAGCCCATAGTCGGCATTACGGATATGCTCAAAAAATGCTTTAGGCTGCTGCTCGTCTACCAGCTCAGAGAGCGCTTCCAGGGTCATGGGTTCGCCCCGCCGCAATTGCTCATTGGCGTAGTCCACTAGGGTATCGGTTTTGTCGCGGCTGGCGTCTTCGTCGAAATCCTCTTTTTCAACATAGTCGCTGAAGGCCTTTAACAGCGTTCGGGTTTCCGCCGGAGCATCAATGCCCTCCTCCATGCCCAGCAAAGCCACCATGCCTTCGGCGAGTTTTTTCCCGCCACGGTCTTTTAAAAACGATACGTATTGGGCATTAGGCGCATCACTTTGCCATTGGGTTAAATTGACCCGAGCGGCCAAGGTCAGTTGGCTGGTATTTAACTGCGCCGCGGGCACCGCTTGATGTGCTTCGTTAATGCCGATGCCTTCGCGCTGATGGACTAACGCCACAAACAGGGTTTCCGTGTCGCCCTGACGTAAATGCGCGAGCAGTAAATAGCCGCTTACCGAGAGCTGCTCCTGCAGCTCGCGCGCCAGGCGCTCAGCAATCGCTGTTGAAAGCTGCGTGAAGTCCTGCTCGCCGGCCATATAGTCGCGCAGCCAGGCAACCAGCGGCCCAGCCTGTTCGCCTTCTTCAGCAAAGCGCCCCCAGCCCTTGGCTTTGGTGTTATAGGTGTCGTTAAGCCCGTTCACCAGGCTTGCCATTACCGGGTCATCGTTTTCAGCGGGGGCAGGCGCCGCCGTTAAGGTTAGGCGTTCGCCATCAAGTGATGGATCCAAGCGGTGAACAATACTTTGCAGTAGCGGCATAAAGTGGCATCAGCTCCAGACAATAAACAGAAATACGACGACGTGGGCTATGGCTTAAGGCGATAACCGGTGCGGAATATCCAGGCAATAGCCCCAAGGCTTGCGACCAAAAACAGCGTAATCATGGCCACGCTGGCCGCCACGCTGACATCGCTAATACCGTAAAAACTCCAGCGAAAACCGCTCACCAGATAGACCACCGGATTGGCAAGCGTCACGGTCTGCCAAAAGGGGGGCAGCATATCAATCGAATAAAAGCTGCCACCCAGAAAGGTCAGCGGCGTAATAATCAACAGCGGTACAAGCTGCAGCTTGTCAAAGCCATCCGCCCAGATACCGATAATAAACCCAAGCAGGCTAAAGGTGACGGCGGTTAATACCAAAAACGTCAGCATCCAGAAAGGATGAGCGATCTCCAGCGGCACAAAAAAGCTCGATGTGCCAAGAATAATCAGCCCCAGCAGAATCGACTTTGAAGCCGCCGCGCCCACATAGCCAATCACAATTTCCAGATACGAAATTGGCGCCGATAAAATCTCGTAGATGCTGCCTGAGAATTTGGGAAAGAAGATACCGAACGAGGCGTTGGATACGCTTTGAGTTAGTAGCATCAGCATGATCAGCCCCGGCACGATAAAGGCGCCGTAGCTTACCCCGCCAATTTCACTGATACGCGAGCCGATTGCCGCGCCGAACACCACAAAATAGAGCGAGGTCGAGATAACCGGCGATACAATACTTTGCAGCAGGGTGCGCCGCGTGCGCGCCATTTCCGCCATATAGATGGCGCGAACAGGATGAAGGTTCATGCGCGCTCCTTAACTAAATCGACAAAAATATCTTCAAGCGAGCTCTGCCGCGTATGCAGGTCTTTAAAGGTAATGCCTTCATGGGCAAGCGTTGCCAGCAGCGTCGAGATGCCGTGACCCTCTTCGTCCTGCCGGCCGTCATAGGTGTATACCAGCTCGTACCCATTGGCGGTAAGGCTTAGCGCGTCTTGCTGCAGCGTATTCGGCAGTTCACGAAGTGGTGTTTGTAACTGCAGGGTTAGCTGCTTGCTACCTAGCTTCTGCATGAGGGCGGCCTTCTCTTCCACTAGCACGATTTCCCCGCGATTAATCACCCCAATGCGGTCGGCCATCTCTTCGGCTTCTTCAATGTAGTGGGTGGTGAGAATAATCGTCACCCCGCTTTCACGCAGCCCGCGCACGACTTCCCACATATCCCGGCGCAACTCGACATCCACACCGGCCGTGGGCTCATCCAAAAACAGGATACGTGGTTCATGGGAGAGTGCCTTGGCAATCAGCACGCGGCGCTTCATGCCGCCGGAAAGCGTCATTAAGCGGTTATCGCGCTTATCCCATAGTGCCAGCGATTTAAGCACCTTTTCGATATGCGCAGGGTTAGGTGCTTTGCCAAACAGGCCGCGGCTAAAGCTGACCGTGTTCCATACCGTTTCAAAGGCTTCGTTGGTTAATTCCTGAGGTACCAGGCCAATACGTTCACGCGCCTGGCGATAGTGAGTCACACTATCAAAGCCATCAATCACTACCCGGCCTTCGGTAGGATTCACCAAGCCGCACACCACGCTGATCAGCGTGGTTTTGCCTGCCCCGTTGGGGCCAAGCAGGGCAAAAATCTCGCCGCGTTGAATGGATAAATCCACACGCGTAAGTGCCTGAAAGCCGCCTTCGTAGGTTTTATTCAGGCCATTAATCGAAATAATCGGATCGTTCAAGGCGCACTCCTCACACCACAGCGTAAAAGCCGCGACGTTTGAGGCAGTTTTTACGCGATATCACGCATTACTTTAATGCGAAAAATAAGCCGTGCACGCCTGATGGCGTTGCACGGCTATAGAAACACTGGCGGCTTAGCTGCGGTCAGTGACTTCGAGCAGATGGTAGCCAAACTGCGTTTTTACCGGACCATGTACCTGACCCAGCTCACCGCTGAAAACGACTTTATCGAACTCAGGCACCATCTGGCCGGGGCCAAAGCTACCTAAGTCGCCGCCCTGACGGCCAGAAGGGCAGCTTGAATGCTGCTTGGCCACTTCAGCAAAATCGCGGCCGTTTTCAATTTCCTGCTTAAGCGCTAAACATTGTTCTTCACTGTTCACCAAAATGTGACGGGCGCTGGCACGTGCCATAACAAGCTCCTTCATTTAACCAATATAGTGGGCCACTAGTTTATCACGCCCACGCATGTGTTGTGGGTACCTGAGCCATCAAGGCGCACCCAACGCACCACTGTAGCGTAGCGCGTCACCGACTTGCGCCAGGGCATGTTCATGATCACTCAGGGCAAGCGGGCCGCGGCTACAGGTAACGATGACCCAAGGGCCAACACGGGCGCTTTCATCTGTTCGCGTGGCGACGCCTGCATCACAACTGCGCCGATGCTGGGTGCCGGTTTTATGCGCAAAGCTGATCGCATCGCCCATGCCTGCCGTTAAGCGCTTCGCGCCTGAGCGGGTACGCTGCATGATCTCCAGCAACGCCTGGCGCTGATCGGCGTCTAAATCGCTCGCTGCCCCGTTATACAAACTGGCCAGCAGGTCGCCGTAAGCGCGCAGCGTGCCTACGTTTTCACCGGTGGCTTCATAGGCATCAAAGGCATGGTCATAATCAGGCTGTAGCAATGCGGCTTGATTAACGCCTAAAACACGGGCCAGTGCGCTACCACGCTGATTTAACCGGTGCTGGCGCAGTGCGATAAAGTCCATACCGGCCAAGGTTTTGGCATCCGGATGAAACTGACCATATACGCCCTGGCGTACGCCCACTAGCTTGGTAATAGGGCCAATATCGTCAGGATTGCCCCCACTGGTTGCAATCATGGCGTTGGCACGCGCGTTAACCTCAGCAAGGCCAACACGCTCAATCAACATATCGGACGCCGTGTTATCGCTGACGGTAATCATCTGCTCGAGCAGATAACGCACCGAAATGGGCGTACCGGGGTCATGCCAGATTACCGGGCCGGCGCCATCCACAAAGTCACTGCGCGCAAGCGTTAACCGCTCATCGAGAGTCAACGTGCCCGCCTGGCGCTCGGCGAGCACTTGCGCGGCGATGGGCACTTTTACCAGCGAGGCCAGATACCAGGGCCGGTCGGCCTGCCATGAATACGCCTCCCCGGTCGTCAGGTTTTGTATATAAACCCCGAGCGCCCCTCCAAACACCTCTTCAATGGCGGCTATTCGGGCATCTAAATCGCCCTGCCATGTGCTCTGTTTATCAACTTCGTAGTACCAGTTAGTTTCGTACCCATCGGCGTAGACGGGCAGCGCAATCAAAAATGCAATACCTAGCAGCCAGCGTTGAATCCGTCGCAAATCATTACCTCTTTTAGCGGTGGGCGGCTATCCAGCGGGTTAGCCAAATCCAGGCGGCCGCGCCGAGTATTAACACACCACCAATGCCAAGTGCCTGTGGATAGGTGTACATGCCCTCGTCTTGCAGCAGAAAGCGCAGCACCAGAAAAATCATCACAATATGAAAAATGAAGGCTTTTAATGCATCGCTACCGACCACGGTTAACGGCAAAAGTGCCTTAGCGGCAATCGCCCCTCCGGCCAGCGCCAACGCGAGTAAGACAAGCGCACCGCCTAAGCTAAACAGCGTGAACTGCAGGCCGGGGGGATGTTTGCCAGCGTTATTGGCAACGGCCATCATCGCCGCATAAGCATCGCCTTCAGCAAAAGCGAAGCCGTAAAACGCCACCACCATTAACGCGCCCACGCCCAGCAGCGTAAACACCAGACGGCGCCGCAGCTGGGCGGTAAAGTAACAGCGCAGCAACGCCTCGCCGATCAATAAGCCGATAAGAATTAGCGGCGCCCGACTGATCTGCCCCCAGGCGTAATGGTCTTGATGATCCACCAGGAAGGCTTTCAAAATGTCATTTCCGCCAAAGGTAAACCCTTGTAGCCAAGCGGAAAGCCCGGCCAACCCGACAATAGTGGCAATACGGCTCCAGAGAGGCGCCCGTGCCCATAGCGGAAGGATCAAAGGCACCCAAAGTAGCGCGATGGCATAGAACCCGAGAATTTCCACCCAAATGGCAAAGCGCCCGTAAAGCAGCGTATCCACAATATCGGCGGGAGCACTGAAGGGCAGCATCTCGATAATGACAAGCGCCTTGTACCAGAACCAGACTTCCAACGCGCGAAGCCATAACTTCAAGCGCCGCTTAGGCCACACCTGTGTTTGCGTATGGGAAAGAAAAGCCACCGCCAGCGCGATGCCGAACACTAAAATGAACAGCGACGAGGAAAATTTAGTTAAAAAATGAATCGGCACCATGCCCCAGTCGGGCACGTTGCGAATGCCTACTAACCCACTTACCGCATGACTTATAATCATCAAACCAATGGCAATACCGCGGGCCAAGTCAATAGCTTCAATACGTCCTTCGGCTTTGGGTAGCTGCGGCGTTTCCTTCCAGTTCACCACGATAAAGGCGTCCTTGTTGTCGTTACGGATTAGATAATTAATCTCGTTTAACAATAGCCTATAAACCGACTGCCTCTAAGCGATGCTTTAAACGCAAAAATGCCCCGCAATTGGCGGGGCATTTTGTGGCTCGTCCGTGAACCAGAACAAGAGTCAATCCATTAGCGGGTTACTTACCACTGGGTGTCATCATCGGAATCAGTGGTTTCGTATTCCTGCTCCTCTTCCTCTTCTTCGTAAGTGAATTCTTGCTCTTCCTCTTCATACTCGGTGGTTACGCCCTGATCATTCTCAGTATCGTAAGAGTTGAAGCTGCCTTGCTCATCCTGCATCGGCTCTTCTTGCGGCATGGGCTCTTGCTCGGTACCACTTTCCATTTCAGCAAAAGCCAGCGGACTTGCCATAAGACCAAAAGATACGCCTAAAATACCTAGTTTTTTCAGAGCTTCCATTTTCATGTCGTGCCTCCTAAGTAATACGCTTTCTGTTACTTGGTAAATTTAAATAAGAAACATCTAGCCAAGAACCAATCATCATCCTGATGCTGTGTTCTTGTCTTAGGGAGGCTCTGAAAAAGTCTCTGCCTTCAGCGATAATACGAACATCGTCAACTGC
>NZ_JBQTDC010000066.1:0-10040 GCF_052353045.1 Halomonas sp. AOP7-B1-5
GCCCAGCTGGAACGAGACATCGGAGGACTTGCATCGCGGCGTGTGTATTACCGTGACAGCGACAGGCGCTTTGATGAGTTGATACATGAGCGCGGCCATTTCAAGGGTTTTCAGTGCTGCACACCCGACCAACAAGATTTCCTGGCGGCCATTGTCCATCATGGCCGAACCGATCAAGGAGGGTAACGTTTTGGAATCGAGAGGCAAGTTTGATGTGGCGTTTGTGCTGGCCGCCGGAATTGCATTGTCAGGGTGTGCGAGCCAGCAGGCGCTTGAACCTGAAAGCCATTCCTTCATGGGAATGCCGTCCGGCTCCAAAGAAGAAGTGGCTGACATGTTCAGAGTGCCGGATCACTGGCCGGATGGTGCGCCAACCAAGGCCATCCATCGAGGAAAGGAAACGGGTGTTTGGCAGCCTGTCGGCAGTACCGAGGGCAGCTGTATCGAATATCGGTTGATCCCCAACGACGAGCGCTACAAAGCACCGGAACAGCCTCATTACTGGGACGGTGCGATGTTCAGGCCGACCAAAGCAAACTGTATTCCTGTCCAGGATCAGTTGCACAGCAGACGCTAACACAAGAGGGAAGCGGCCTGCCGCTGTACAAAGAGACTCAGGCGGCTGACGTTGATCTTTCCGAAGAATAGCGATGCACACTGATGGACGGCAGAAACGGCTCAAAATCGACCCTGGCATCCTTTCGACGTTCGCGCTGATGATTGGCGGGCTCAGAAGGCGGTGTCCGCAGCGAAGGCAGAAGGCCGGTGCGAGGGTCTGGCGCAACAATAATCGGCAATGAAGAGTTGAAAGCCAGCGAACGAGGCGGCGGGACATCATCTATCTCAGCAAAATGCACGTTCGCACGCAGCTGTGGGCTTTGTTTATGCACCAGCGCCAGCGGCTCACCAGGCGGCAAGCTGGCCAGCTTTTTCAATTGAATCTCAATATGCGGCTTGTCAGCCCCGAGCTTGATCAGGCGCTTTTCTGCCTCCGCCATGCTGATTTTGACAATTGACCGGCCTGATGTCTGCCAGCCAATACCGATATGGCGGATCGGATGCTCAAGAACGTACACCGTTCGCACGGTCTTCTTCAGGCTTAGTCTGGCCAACCCAGCGGTATTCAAGTGCTGGCGCAAGTGCTGATACTGGATGCCTATTTCTTCCTTGAGTTGCGATTGCGATGTATAGACGGGTTTTGTCTGCTTTATCTCATCGGCAATGGCCTTGAACGCTTGCTTTTGCTCATTCAGCGTATCAAACCGCTGCCTCAGTTCAGGCGATGCCGCAATCACGCCTGAATGCTTGGAGGTGACAACGCCGGAGGTTCCGGCTTCGTGCCACATGTCCATCAAAACACGTCGTAGCCAATCGCTGTCTGCATGGGCCGCACTCATCGCCCAGGCGTGAGGCTTTTCCTTCTCATACTGCAAACAGATGTCATCGACCGTTTTTACCAATCGACCAAAGCATTCGCTCGCGTCGTGAATCAACCGGAAGCGTCGATGATCCTTATCCAGCGTCTCATGAATGTCGTTTGGCATAGCGCCTCTCCGCTGAAAGTTCGTTTACCTATATCAGTATAGCAAGTCGACCAAGATTTCCCAGCGCCAAAACTGCCTAGAAAACCGTGCTTGCGGGCCGATGGTGCCTACAGGTTGCTTGGTATCGTGAAACTGGGAGCAACCGTTACAGGCTTGAACCCACCCGATTCTTATATAGGGGACATTTCAGGATTCTTATATAGGGGACATTTCAGTTAATTCTGATGGCAGTGTTTTGACCGGACGCGGGCGCGAAGGCGAAACGATTACCGTCGAGCGTGAGGGCGTGAGCCTGGGCAGCGCAACGGTTGCCGCAGGCAATCAGCATCATTTTGAATGAACTCGTCACCAGCGGCGAGGTGTTAAACCTTGAGGCGTCAGGAGGTGCAACGGCAACCTATCTTGTGCCGCCTGGTATCAATGCGCCGGAGCCTCCGAGTAACATCCGCGTCGACAGTAGTGGGGAGTATGCACTGGGTCAAGGGACGCCAGGGGAGACAGTGGTTGGGGAAGACACTGCCGGTAATCAAATTGCTCCTGATAACGCCCAACTTTCTTACAAAATATTGTATTAAGGTGGGTGTCAGAACTTATAACCAAACCGACCTGACTGCAACCGAGCGGCTTTTTCCCGATGATCTTTGGTTTCGTCGAGAACATACCGCTCGGTTGTCACCACCGACGCATGACCCAACACTACCTGAATTTCCCGCATCGACATACCGGCTTCACGCAGGTCTGTTGCACAGGTGCGCCTTAGATCGTGGGGAGCCAGCTGCAAGTTATCCGGTAACATCTTGCGTAAGCGCTCCAGACGATTATTGACGCTGCACAGGCTTAACGGTGTTTTCAGATACTCTTTGGCCGGTGCTTTCTGTTTCACCCAAATAGGATTGAACAGATAGCCCGCGTCACGCCCACGGTACTGATCCAGATACTCATTGAGTCGCCAGGCCACACAATCCGGCAATGTCAGTGTGCGCTGCTTTTGGCCTTTACCCTCAACCGTGATCTCGTTTGTCGCAAAGTCGATGTCCTTGAGCTGGATACTGACCGTTTCCGCACGCCGCAAACCTACCGCCGCCATCATCGCAATCATCAGGCCATCTCGAAAATCACGCGCCGTCGGTTTCTCATCACATAAATCGAGCAAGGCTCGTATGGTCTGGGCGCTATGGGCGGTTCCCGCTCGTTTGGCGTGTGAATAGCGGGCGGATTTGACCTGCTTGATGCGATCCAGGGTGGCATGACTGATCTGATCGAGCATCCAGGCTTCTGTCGCAATGCCCCGTATGACAGAGCGCACGGCATTGCGTTTGGCTGGCGACATGCCCGCGTCACGATAGCTGGCCAGTATCTCGCTGACCACATCCGGCGTCAGCGTAGCCCAGTCCACATAGTCATAAGCAAAGGCTTGATTAGGGTGAAGCGCACGACCGTCACCATTGGGTGCTGCCAGTTTTGGCGGCTGGGGAGCCCCGAGTGCCTTGGTGGCAATTTCGTTAATGAGACTCCGCTTTGAAGATGCGCTCGCGGCGGATTCCTGGTTGCGCAAATGCCGGTGGGCAGGATTCAGACCACGGGGAAACGGCTGGCTCAGATCATGCCGCACCCGAACAGGCGGTGTTTCATAATCCATCAAGCCGGTTGAGGCTGATGCAGGTAACACACCGGCCAGCGCGTTTGACTGGCTCACACCCACGAGCGATTTGTCCTGGTGCATAGCGATTTTCTCCAAAATACAACGGATACCTTATACACGGTATCAGTAAAGGCCGTAATCATCATTGAAGCTCAAGTTTAAAACAGCGGTGGCTAATCTTGTCAGCACGCTGGAACCCCTTTGTTCATGCCATTCTATAACTATATTTAATGCTGGTTAAAGGTAGTTATAGAATCAGCTCAGGTCAACCGGCCCCTGAAACCTGGCGACGATTTTGCTGTAGAGATTCGATTTAGAAAACGGGCTTAGGCAATGCGCATAAAAAAACGCCCGCTGGAGGGTGTGCGGGCGATGTGCTATGGGAGGCACCAGGATGCTGAAAAAGCACCAAAGGAATCGAGGATCAACCATGCAGCAAATCATCATCTGATTGCTGACAACCATGTTACCGGCGATTGGCGTTTGGCTATGTCACCGGAGGCTTGGAAAGCTAAACAGTTTTGCCTGTTTTACGCTCATTGCTTTTATGCCTCTTGATAAAGATATAAAAATCAATGCTTTATAAAAGTAGAAAAATCAGTCGCAAAGTCAAAAAAATAATATAATTTGTTTAATATCAACTATTTAAGGATGAAAAAAAGGTTATCACCGATCCCCATACGCGAATTCTGAGAAAGTTTGCGGTGAATGCCCCTTCAGGATGGCACGTTTGGACGTAAAGCTGCTCCCCAGGTATCTGGCTCAACACTGTGACGGGTAACACCTACCCGAGAAGCAGGTAATATCAAAATCGAGGCTCGATTGCGAAATGATTAAGAATAAAATCCGCGTGTTATAGGTTCTTCGGGATCGTCAGGATCATCAAGGCGCACACGATTGGCGTCAGCCGACGTGCCTTTCTGCCCTTTGCTTGCATCCGTTTTTCCTGATACCGATGGATTGCTCGGCATCTCACCGCGTACCTTGAAGGCAGGCTTGGCCTGATCCTGGTCATCACGCATTCCCATCGAATCGCAGGCATCGCACGCCCAAAGCGGCTTCTTTTTCTTGGACAAGAGGCTCGCGGTTTTCTCGGCACCACAGACCGGACAGGCTGGCCCTGTTAAGGGACTTTTCGCCCATTCGCCGCGTTCCCTGAAAACGCGCCCTGGTGAGCCATCGGTGTCGGCATAACATATCGAATCGCATTGACGGCAGACCAATATAGGATGCTGATCTTTCTTCGTTTTTCCCTTGAAGGTGTGGTGCTCATGGCAGACAGGACAAAGCGGGCCGTCAGGTTGTCGCTCGACTTTTTCTCCCCGAATCACGAACGCTGACCCAGGCGCGCCGTCCTGATCACCGAATAGCGAGTCACAGGATGCTTGCCCCTGGTAGTCCTGACAGCGCCAGAAATAGTTGTCTTTGCCCTTCTGTTTGAAGCGCTGAAGTGGATTATGACACTCTGGGCATTGGGGCGCGTTGGCCAAAGCATTCTCGCGCTGGCGCTGTAGTTCGGCATCGTCATGCGATTTTAACGGCCCCTTGAAACAGGTCGTGGGTTGCCCGTTTTCCGTCCTGAAGTGACACCCACATTCGGGTTCCAGGCATACATAGAAAGTCAGCTGCTTTTTCTGCTTGGTCGTGGCTGTACGTTGGTATAGCGCGTTCCCACAATGTCGACATGAATACTCAGACGCCTTTTCCTTGGGGGCCAGTTCCCTGGCTTGCTTCAGCCATCGTGTTTGCGCGTCAGGCGCGAGCTGCGAGCGAATAAACGCGTCCATTTGCGCCAGAAAAGCGTCCATGGACAGGCTGCCATCTTCCACATTGCGAAGCGCCGCCTCAAAGATACCGGCCATATCCGGTGTGCTCAGTTCAGGCGGCATCAAACGGTAGTGAAACAGCCCGCTAGGCGTCACGCGGATGGTTTTCTTCTCACGCTTTAGGTGTTTGTGTTGCTCGACCAGCTTTTTGACGATACCGGCTCGCGTTGCTTCGGTGCCAATACCATCATTTTCGCGTAAATTCTTCTTTGTTTCAGGGTTTTTGACGAAACGGTGTATATTCGTCATCGCCGTAATCAAGGTGCTATCAGTGTACGGTTTTGGTGGCTTTGTGACCTTCTTTTCACCAAGAATCGACGTGCCTTCGGCCACATCTCCTGTCTGCGTGGCGGGCAAAGATTGATCTTTGTCACCTTCGGCACCGGCATCGTCGTCGTCTTTTGTTTCCGTTACCCCCGCATACACCACTTCGCGCCAGCCCTGTTCGATCCAGACCTTGCCACGGGCAACAAAACGCTCCCCAGAGGCATCCGGTAGTCCCACCTCGATCTGAGTCGCATCATAGAGTGCGTCAGGCATGAACTGAGCGACATAACGCCGACACACCATCTCGTAAATAGACCGCTCCTGCGCTGTCAGGTTGGCCACATCGGCGACAGACACCTTTTCTGTCGGGATGATACCGTGGTGCGCCGTCACCTTCTTGTCATTAAAAGCGCGGGACATGATACCTGGATCGGCTTTCTGGGCCGCCTCCGTCAACGTGTCCAGGTTAGCGCCAACCGCTTCCAGCGTTGCACTGGCGGCACCATGCTGATCGTTCGGAAGATAGCCCGTGTCGGTACGGGGGTACGTCAACAACCGATCCTTTTCATAGAGTTTTTGCGCGATGTCCAATACTGCCTGCATATCCAAGCCAAGTTGCTGGTTGGCGGCCTTCTGCAAGTCGCTTAATGAGTACGGCAGCGGCGCACGCTGTTTTTTGCGCTCGGTTTGCGAGGCCAAAATGGAAACGGCTCCTGGCACCTGGCTTTCCAGTTGCGCCAATACATCAGGGTCAACCAGCCGACCGGCCTCGTCCAACCCTGGCTGTCCGTCTCGGGGGTGCCACTTGGCTATAAACGCCCCGTTACCATGACGAACAGCCAGCTCTACATCGTAGTAGTTGTGCGGGGTAAAATGCTGGATGTCGAGATCACGCTGGGCCACCAGTCCTAATACGGCACTTTGCACACGCCCGACAGATAGTGTGGCCTTAACACCCGCCTGATCCGACAACTTGCTGTACAGGCGGCTACAGTTCATACCCAGCAGCCAGTCCGCCCTGGAGCGCGTGGTGGCTCGTCGTGTCAGATGGGCAAAGTTCGCGTTGGGCTTGAGGTTCTGAAAGGCTTTGCGAATGGGGGACGGGTTCAAATCCGCGATCAGCACACGGCTCACCGGCCCCTGCCAGCCCAGGTACTCGATCACCTCATCAACCAACATGTTCCCTTCGGCGTCCAAATCTCCAGCATTACAGACTTCGCCTGCCCCTTGCATCCCCTTCTTGATCTGCGCCAGCATCTTCTTTTTGCCTGCATCGTTGGGCGATTTCAGCTTCCAGGGATCAGGATGAATCGGCAGGTCGTCTATCGACCAGCGTTTATAGCGCTCGTCATAGTCTTGAGGATCGTACTGCTCAAGGATATGACCCGCACATGCCACGATTCGGTTTTCATCGACCTCGAAAATACCGTCCGCATTCCGCGTGGGGCGTCCAGACGACAAGGCTTCTGCTATAGCTCTGGCGACGTTGGGTTTTTCAGCAATGACCAGGCGTATTGACATGGATTGGCCTCTTAATACTGTGTGGGGATTGGACGGGTTGGCGTCGCATGGCAGTGCTGATCGGCTTCCAGCGCCGCGCACTCTTGAACTCGCCTTTCGTTGTCGCGTCTATAGCGTGAAATGTGATGGCGGTGGCGCTGGATGGTGCTTTCTAGCGCCTCGATGGAGGCAGACAGGGGTGAGTAGGGATAAGGACGGTATCGAAACGGCGCATCCGGCATAAAAAGGCTCCTGAGACTGGTTATCGGATACGCTACAACACTTAGGCGTCAGTCAACGGCTGCGGAGGTAGGAAAAATCGGGGTAAAGGTTTCATCTATTTGTTGATTAATGAGATATAGTCAGAGTCAATGCTTTCCAAAAAGTGAAAAACCCCAAGCCGGTATGGCAAGGGGTTTCACTTGTGCTTGTCGCTGTTTGCAATGATTCGGTGAGCAATGAAAATCCCGTAAAGCCCAATGCTGCAAAACAGCAAAGTGAATAGGGATATTGTCACATAGAGCGCCATGTTAGGACTCCTTGTTGGCAACCTCATCTGCATGACGGGCAGCGGCATCGAGAACGATAGCCACTACCCAGATTAACGCACCTGCACCTAGTAGCAAAAGGGTCAGAAAAAAGGCGGTCAAACCGCTTCCTGACAGCAATACACTACCTGCGCCAGTACCCAGCACGCCAAGTCCCATCTTGCGAAGGTCTTTGGAGACTTCCAAGAGAGTAGCAGGCGGTACGCTATGCAAAGGAGGGACATTAGCTCCCCCGAGTTTCAGCGCTTTCCAGCGTTTTTTGATTGACTTCATAAGCATTACCTCATTTTTTGAGGGGGTAATGCCCCCACGGGGCGCATTACCCCGTGGGTTGAAATTAAATGTTGCGATAGACCCGCCATCATAAAACTGCCTGATGGATGCTATCTATGAGTGCCTGACGTGACGGAAATGACGGTATGCCGTGTTGCTTTAGCATGTCATTCCAGTCAATGCCTTTGGCATCGTTTGGGATAATGGCATCGGGCAGCATGATCACGACCCTGACACCCTTTTCCTTCATCCGTGCCTTGAGTTGTTCAGCGGCCACTTCACCGGCCCTGGAACGGTCACGATCAGCCCATACGACCAGCGTATGAACGTCAGACGGAGGATTGAAACCGGCCAGCAGCGTGGCATTGACACACGACCATGTTGGAAGACGTGTGGCATTGTACGCGGCAGCAGCCGTCTCCATACCTTCAGCAAGCCCCAGAATACCCCGAGGCATCGCTAAGGGGATGGCCCCGCCGGTCACGCTCATGCCAAGGGGCAGCGCGAGCATCTTGCGGGGATGATCGACATTGGCCTTCCCTGCCCCATCGTGTGACAGGTAGGTACGGTGCAAGGTCGAAATCTGTCCGTGTTCATCCCGAATAGCCGCCACCAAGGCAGGATAATGCCCCAGTACCGCTATCTGTTCCTGGATGATCACCTCACCGGAAGCCGTCACTTCCTGTCGCTCAATGGCACCGTAGTACGCCAGCTCTGGATGAAATCGCACTGAATGGCCAGCGGCCAGTGCGTTCAGCATGGCATCGCTATGCGCAATACCACGGCTACCCAGATAGGCGTTGACGGCCTGCGAGCGAGGATCGGTTAACGCCAGAGTTTCACCCCAAAGCGTCTGCAACCGTTTCCGGTGTTCCTGTTGATTCACTTGCTGTTGTTGCGCCAGCCGTTGCTTGGCCGCTTTCGCCGTTGCCTGTGCATCATGGTTGGCCTGTCGCAGTGCAGAATGCACACGCTTGGGCTGACCTGCATGGCGCTTGCGGTAGGGTTCCATGCCCAGAATTAACGCCACTTCCGTAACGGTCGTGCGAAAATCCCAGTCGTTGAGCCACATCAGCAGTGAAAATCCGTCTGTCAGCGCACCGACATTGGGATCATTGTGAATGCCACCACCGCTTTCATCGAGATCACGGGGAAACAACCGAAAGCCGTCTGTTCCCTCTCCCGTCTTGGGGCAAGGAACATGGCGACCAGGTTTGCCAAGTGCGGGGGCCAACGCGCTGAAATGACTGAGAATCGTCACCCAGCTGCCTCGGGCTGCCCGTTTCACCTCATCGGTTTTGAAAAATTCACTGTCACGATCAATCATCATGGGCGAGTCTCCATTGGTTTTCGGGGCTTCCGAAAACCACCGCGTTGAACGCAGGGGCTTTAGGGAAGCCCCGAAGGGAGACACGCCCCCTCAAGGGAGTCGTTATCTCCCCTGGGGATGAATCATCTTGCGCCGCTACGCCGTCAAAGACGTGTAGCGACGTTGGCGTAGTTCAGGATCAGCCTCTTTGACGACCTCATATAACTCGCGGACTTTATAAATCGGGATGGCACCAGCAAAGCGATAGTGCTGACCATGCCCCATTAAAAAAGCCGGAGTACAAGGCACCCAACGGGCGTTGTCGATCTTGAACTTGGTAGTTTGTTGCAATCCCTGGCCATCATGTAGCGTGTCGATCAGGATTTGCCCACGCAGCACGCTATCGAGCTTCTGCGTAGTGCCAGGTGCGATACACACAGCGCCGTTATCGTCATCCACATCCACAATCAACACGGGCCGATATTTCGGCCCAGGACGATGCGGTGTTTCAGACTCGGGCATCCAGGCGTAAATCACACTGCCAACAAAGTGATGGTTAGACGGCACCATGTCGCACCTCCCGTTGGAAGGGTGACGTGAGTGCGCCGTTGTTCAGCCAGAAGTCGTCACGATCCCGTTCGCGTCGGATGGTCGTCAGTGGTGTACTGATACCTCCCAACTCGCGTGCCAGAATGCGACGGATCAACTGCTCAGGGGTGAGATGCAGACGACGTGCCTGCGAGAGCAGAACGCCATACATGACCTCATGTTCCTGATAGTGAACGGTGAATGTTTGCATAGAGCCTCCAGATCAAAAACGGACGCTCCCTGGCCCCTGCGGGCAAGAAAACGCCCGCATAGGGTGTGTGAATTAACCGGCTTTCAGGTGCTTGTTCAGCAGTGCATCCATCCGGTCTTCCTGGGCCAGCGCTTTTTTATAAGCGCTTTCCCAACTGCGTAATGTCTGTTCTTCACGAAACGTCAGCACGTCACGGCAAGCCGTGTCGTAGCGCTTTCGCATCGCCAGAATCGACAGCATTTCCTGAATCCGCTCTGCCAGTGTGGCAGCAGATTGGCCAGGCATAGGTGTTACCGGCACGCTCCAGGTGATTCGGCCTTTCGGCGCGTCAA
>NZ_JBQTDC010000067.1:0-8932 GCF_052353045.1 Halomonas sp. AOP7-B1-5
TGCGGCACACTTCTTTCCATAACGATCTGTTCTTCGGCGTTTTGTGCGGGGACGATCTGTCTGGGAACGAACCATGGGCATCCCGAAACGGGATCGTCATGTATTTCCGCCTCGATCTCGAAAACCCGGTGCAGGATCGACGGGGTGATAACGTCCCGCGGTGCACCGTCGGCGACGATGCGGCCATCGCGCAGCGCAACGATGCGATCGGAATAGCGCGCCGCCAGATTGAGATCGTGCAGCACCATGACGATGGTGCGGCCATGCGCGCGGTTGAGTTTGCGCAGCAGTTCGAGAACGTCGAGCTGATGCGCGATGTCGAGATAGGTCGTCGGCTCGTCGAGAAACATGATCTGCGTCTGTTGCGCCACCGTCATGGCGATCCAGACCCGCTGCCGCTGCCCGCCCGAAAGCGCATCCACAAGCGTATCGCGCCACGGTGCGACGCCGGTCATAGCCATGGCGTGCTCGACCGCCGCCCGGTCTTCCTCCGTCGTCAGGCCGAAAAGCCCCTGATGCGGCGCACGGCCATAGGCGACCAGTTCGTGAACATTCAGGCCCTCGGGAACGACCGGCCCCTGCGGCAGGATCGAGAGCCTGCGCGCGATGTCGCGCGTCCGCATCTCTCGAATATCCCTGCCATTGAGCAGAACCTGTCCACCCAAAGGGTCGAGCAGCCGACCCAGCCCCTTGAGCAATGTCGATTTGCCCGACCCGTTGGGGCCGACAAGCGTCGTCACCGTGCCTTTCGCGATGGAAAGACCGACGTCATGAACGATGGTTTTCGTCTGATAGGCCAGATCGAGGCCTGCGGCCGCAATCGAGGTCTGGTCCGGATCGACTGTCATGGCGTAAACACCGGCACCGGCGGTTCGTCCGAACCGCCGGTGCGCTCCTGTCAGAATTTGATTTTGAGGGAACCGATGATACTGCGCCCGTCGACATAATCGCAATAGCTGGCGCTGGTGCAGCCGCCGACAGCTTTTTTGTCGGCAAGATTAGTCACCGACACCGCCAGTTTCGACCCGTCTAGATTGGGCGAAAGCCTGCCGAGCTCGTAGGCCAGCATCGCATCGCCCAACGTATAGGCCGGAATGGGCTTGAGATTGTCGTCATCGGCATACATGCTTCCGACATAACGCACGCCGCCACCCAGCGTCAGGCCGTCGAGAACGCCTTCGCGGAAGGTGTAGTCGAGCCAGGCCGAGGCCATATGATTGGGCGTATTGGTCGTCCTGTTGCCCTCATAGCCGTCATTGCTGCTGGTAACCTCGGCATCCATATAGGTATAGCCGAAGGAGGCATTGACCTTCTCGGTCAGGCTGATCTTGCTTTCAAGCTCCAGCCCGCGCACACGCACTTCGCCGGTCTGTACCGAAAAATTGCCGCAATCGGGCAGATTGGGCGCCGCCGCGCAGGTATGCTCATGCTCATTGTCGGCCGTGGTCACATTCGTCCGCTTGAGATCATAGAGCGAGGCGGTGGACACGCCATTGAACCATTGCGGTTCGTATTTCAGACCGATTTCCCATTGCTTGCCTTCGGTCGGCTTGAAAGTCTCGCCATAATAATCCGTACCGGAAGTCGGCTCGAACGATGTCGAATAGCTGACATAGGGCGCAAGACCGTTATCGAAGAGATAGAGGAGACCGGCGCGGCCCGTCAGGGCATCGTCACGCGTTTCCGTTGTCAAATCGGTGAGAAAATTATCGTTGGTGGTGTTCGCCCAATCCTGACGCAGGCCGGTCAGCAGGCGCCAGTTGCCCAGAGACATCTGGTTTTGCGCATAAACACCATATTGCTCCAGCACGACATTGTTGTCAGTGCGGCGCGCCAGCGTGGGCAGGCTATAATTGCCGTAAACCGGATCGAACAGATTGAGATCGAGACTGGAATTGGTTCCGGAGAGTGAAAGATTGTCCGAGGAAAACCGGCGATAATCGAAACCGGCGATCAGTTCGTTGCGGGTATCACCAATGTCAAAATCATATTTCAGGCTGTTGTCGGCTGCGATGCCGCGCGTGGTCGCCGCCTGATTAAGCGCCGGCCGGCTGACCGTTTTCTGATCGGCTTTCAAGGCACCGAGTCTGAAGGAGGTCGAATTGACATCGACATAGGTGAAACGCAGGTTCTGGCGAAATTCCAGATCCTCGTTCAGCTTGTGCCTGAAATCCGAACCGACATAATATTGCTTGCGGTCGTAATCGCAGAAAGTTGGATCGCAGGTATAGATCCCGCGCGGAAACTGACCGTTGATATTGGGCAGGATGGTTCCGACCGCAGGCAGATAGCTGCTCGAATTACCTTCCGGATCGCGCTGCAACGCCGCCCTCACCGTCCAGTTCGTGTCCTCCGAAGGACGCCAGGTGAAAGACGGAGCGATGGCGTAGCGCTCTGTCTCGCCATAGTCCGAATCGAGATCGGCCCTGCGGCCGACGCCGGCAATGCGATAGCTGAACGTTTCATCCGCGGAAACGCCGTTCCAGTCTATGGTCGTTTCAAGGTGTTTGTCGGTGCCGACACTAAAGCCGATCTCGCGGTCGTTATTGCCCAGCGGGCGCTTGGACACCATATTGATCAGGCCGCCGGAACCGTTCTGGCCATAAAGTACCGAAGCGGGCCCCTTGAGAACCTCCACACGCTCCAGCAGAAACGGGTCCACCTGCGCGACAGCGAGCGTACCCGAAGGTGTGAGCTGGGTTCCGTCAAGGTAGATATTATTGATGCTGTAGAAGCCGCGAATGCGGATTCGGTCGAAATAGCTGGTGCTTGGCTGGAATTCGGTCACCACACCCGGCGTATAGCGCAGCGTTTCCGCAAGCTTGGAGGGTTTCAGCGTCTCGATCTGCCGTGCCGTCACCACATTGATCGTCTGCGGCGTTTCCAGAATGGGCGTGTCGGTCTTAGTCGCGGTCGCGGAGAGATGCGCGACGAAGCCTTGCGCAGGGCCCCAGGCGTTCTCGCCCTGCCCGTTGACCACGATGGTCGAAAGAACGGTGGACCCATCGGGCGCAATGCCTGCGCTCCCCTCCCTCGGCAGCGGTTCCAGAGTGACGGTGTCCGAAGATGTGAACCGATAGGAAAGGCCGGTGCCTGCCAGAAGACGGCTAAGCGCCTCCTCACGGCTCATATTGCCACGCACCCCTTTCGTCTGCTTGCCGCGAACCAAATCGGCCGGATAAAGAACCTGAAGATTGGCATTGTCGCCGAAGCGCGAAATCGCAGCCCCCAGGGGACCGGCAGGCACCGAATAAGAGGCCGGGACGGTTTGCGCCATGCTTTGGGTGGCGTAAAGCGTAACCGCCAGTAAAGCCGAGGACGATGCAAGAAGGGCAATCGCCATCTTTCGCATATGCGCCTTCATGGTCCCGCCGGTCAGAAATCCGGTTTGCCGCATCATTTCCTTTTCCCTCTCCTGTCTGTTTTCAGCCCGCTCGGGATGCTTTCAGGACGACGTGTTGCGCTTCCTCGATGATCCTGCCGCTCCCTTTACCAATAACCAAGGGGAGCGTGACCTGCGGATGACCAAAGTTCAGCAGAAGATCTCGGGCTGTTTCCGCTCTTGGGAAGGTGCCGAGATCTTCTGCCGGATGCGTAGCTTCCTCTCGACCGCCGTCAAGCAAGGAGTGGCGGCGCATACCGCACTGGAGCAACTGTTTGCCGGTGACGTGCCATCCTTTATGCAGCAAGAAGCCACGGCTCAGGCAGCGTAAGCTGAATAGTTACAATTCAGGTTCATTCTAGTAGTTCGCTTTGCCTTTGACAAGAGGCGCGCCCGTGTGGTGCCCCCGAAAGGCAGGAGCTTATGGCAAGTTCACAACTTGCGCTGTTCAGTTCTCAGGACGAGGCGGACTTGTACCACGACAGCAACAGGAGCGGGTTTTTCTCGCTTCTGGTTGACGTTCGCGGCGACAAGCGCCAGTCCTCCCACCGTTTGACGGACATGGCCACCGTGCTTAGTTTGGTGGACAAGACCCGCGACACTTGGATGTCACAGGCCGAGTTCATCCGGCCCAACCGGCGCGTCGTGAACCTCTCGCGGCTGGGCTTGCTGTTCACCGACCTTGATACCTACCGCGTGCCCGCGCTGGCCGGTCGCTCACCTGACCAACTGGCCGCGTCCGTCCTGTACTTCTGCGCCGAGGAAGGCGTACCGCCACCGTCAGTGCTGATCTACAGCGGCCGGGGAATACAAGCCAAGTGGTTGTTAGAGGGCACGATTCCACGTCAAGCCCTGCCCCGCTGGAATGCCTGCCAACGCTACCTTGTTGATCGCCTCGCGCACGTCGGGGCCGATCCGATGGCCAAGGACGCCAGCCGCGTGCTGCGCACCGTCGAGACAGTCAACAGCAAGAGCGGCGAAGTCTGCCGAGTGGTTCACGTTCAAAACGGCCACGATGGCCAGCCTATCCGCTACAACTTCGAGTATCTGGCCGAGTCCCTGCTACCGACAGCCCGATGGACTATCGAGCAGCAACGGCAGGAGCAACAGAAACAGGCCCAGCAGCGCGCAACGAGAAAGCCTTTCCTTTTGGTGCCCGGCGGCAAAGCCGACCATCTGCGCGGATTCTCCGGCCGACAGCTTGCGTGGGATCGCCTCGAAGACCTGCGCAAGCTGGCCGAGCTGCGCGGCGGCGTCGGCGAAGGCAGCAGGATGCAACACCTATTTTGGCGGTTGAACTTCCTGCTTTTGTCCGGTGCGACCAACAGCAAGCAGATGTACCACGAAGGGGCCGCGCTGGCCCGCGAACTTGATCCGCAATGGAATAGCCGCTCGAAAGAGCTTATGACGCTGTTCAGCAAGGCCAAAGCCTACGAAGCAGGGGAGAAAGTCAGCTTTGGCGGCAAGGACTACTCGCCGCTGTACACGCCGAAGAACGACACCCTGATTAACCTGTTCAGGATCACCGCAGACGAACAGAAGCAGCTAAAGACCATCGTCAGCCAGGCCGAGGCCGCAGAACGCCACAGGAAGCGCGAGGAAGACCGTAGACGCGCTGCCGGGGCGGTAGACCGTCAAACGTACCTTGAGGCCGCCAACGCCAAGCAGGCGCAGGCACAGGCTCAGCCGTGAAGGATTGAGCGTACGGGCCATCGCAAAGCAAATGGGTGTCTCAGCTATGACGGTATCGAGGTACTTAAAAGCCCCTCAAATCGAGTGTAACAACTCCGTGCGTATTACTAATGGCGAAGCCCCCGTGCTTTTGACGGCGGCCCGTTCGCGGTGATACAGGCCCTTGGGTGGGGGTGTAACAAGTCCGTGCGTATTACTAATGGCGAAGCCCCCGTGCTTTTGACGGCGGCCCGTTCGCGGTGATACAGGCCCTTGGGTGGGGGTGTAACAAGTCCGTGCGTATTACTAATGGCGAAGCCCCCGTGCTTTTGATCGGCGCAGCCGGGAGTAGCCCCGTGATGAAATATCACGAGTAGCCCGCAAGGCCGTTAGGCCGCGCAGCCCCAGCAGGGGGCGAAGGCTTTGGCCACTGATGACAGGTAACGTCGGTGCAGTTCGATAGGGAGTGGTAAGCGATGCGCTCAAGGCGATTTGATGATGCCCGGATCAACCACTTGCGGATTGTGCCGGTGCTCGCCGTGCTCGATGCGTTGGGCTTGTACTGGAAGCGTGACGCCACGTTTCAGCCGGTTAAGGACAAAAACACAGTGCGCGTGCATGTCTCGCTTGGGGGGGCCGTGGTCGAGCTGCTGGCCACAGGGGCGAAGTGGTACGACGTGCAGGCCGACCGTGGCGGTGGCGGGGCGATTGATTTGGCCATGCACTTGCTGCGCCTCGATTTCGTCAACGCGGTGAAACGCTTGCACGCGATACCGTAACCCTAGATCGCGTACCGTCGCGCAGAATCGCATTTAATCGCGTAGAGTCGCACTGCATAGGGTGCTGCTACGTGAAATCTGGCACCAACTGCTGCTTTGCGGCGGCGACAAGCGCAAGCAGAACAGCGACATTGACCGCGCCTGCGCGTACTGGCGCGACTGGCAGGAACGAACAGGAGATTGAACGATGAAAGACAGATCACACGACGCGGCGATGGCCGAGGTTTTCCGCAGCGATCCGGCCTACGCGGTCGAGCTGCTGAACAGCATCCTTGAAGACGGCGAGCAAGCCGAACTGTTGATTGCCCTGCGCCAGATGGCCGAGGCGTTCGGCGGCGTGCGCAGCGTGGCCAAGTCGGCCGAGCTGAACCCGTCGCAGCTCTACCGCACGCTGTCGGAGAAGGGCAACCCCGAGGTGCGCAGCCTGACCGCGATCCTGCGCGTCATGGGCCTGCGTCTGGCCATCCAGCCCATCCAACCGGCGGCCGCGACCCACTGACCACCCTTCCCTTTTGGTGCCCAACAAAAAGCCCGCTATCGAGCGGGCTTGTTTGTTTCTGGCCGGTTGTATTACTTGGCGTCTCGCGTAGCCCTGAACATCAGCTTGAACATCGAGCAGGCCGGTGGCACCAGTAGCGACAGAACCCCGATCACGAACAGAACTTGCGGGGTGGCAAATCCGGCGATGTGAGAGTGCGCGATGACTTCAATCAGGCTTTCAAACGGCACGTTCGGATCAGACGGCGCAACCATCGACAGGTTGATGCCCAGCCACAGGCCGAAGATGCCGGGGAACAGCCAGAACCCGAAGTAGTCGGCAATGTCCGAGGCGATCTTGAACAGCGCGAACACGATCAGGGCCGGAACCATCATCAAGAACAGCAGGATTTCAAACAGTGCAGCCAACATAAGCGATCCCTCTAAGTAGTTGTTGCGTCAAAGAAAAAATGATCCAAACAACACGCCGAGCACGAATGGCAGGATGCCGGACGATCCTCGACGGGGTTCCCGAGCTTCGAGAACCTTCCGGCGCAGCTCGCGGCGGCGATCCTTGAGGGCCTGCCGTTCTGCTGCGATCCGGGCCGCTTCGTGGGCCTCGCGCTGCTCTGTCAGGTACTGCTGCCACCCTACAGTAGCTATTCGAGCTGCGACATTACCAAGCCCGCTCACGACGGTGGCAGCGATCAGCCAAACACTGAACCCCATAATCCACCATATGATGCTTTGCATGAAATTTGTCATCGACAGCAGCCCTGTCGCGTCGGCAGGCGTGACGCTGCCCTGCGGCTGCGTGGTGTTCGCTAACCACTCAAATACAGGTATCGTCACGTTGCCAATGTCACCCATTGCAAAGCGGATCGCTTGCCACGCGACTACCAGTCCGCCGACCGACGAAAACACGTTGATGGCTTTGCCACATGCTTTCCGGTTCATTTTTACCTCTCATTTCTCCAGTACGTCACGCCGTCGTCGCACAGGTAGCCAGTCTGATCGGGCGACCGATCCCCTGCGATGAACGCCACGCTGCCGCGTGTAGTGATGCCGACGCCGCCGTTGCTATGACCTTCGCTTTTGCCCACTACCTTGCAGTTGTGCGCAGCCTTGAATGCCTCCCATTCGTCCGGCTTGGGCGTGTAGTTGTCCCACATGGCCGAAGCCATCAGCGCGATAGCCAACACTGCCGGGGTAATAGGAAGCACGCCATTGCGGAGTGCGCCCCACGTGATCCAGCCAGCGCAGACGGCCAATGCCAGAACGAAGGGGATCACCACCCACGGGCTGTACTGCGCCGGGTTGATTCCGCCATCCATACCTATTCCCTCAATGTCGAGGCACCGGGCCGAAGCCCGGCCGCCTCATTTCAGTAACACCACCACCAGAGCGGCTACGGCGACCAGTGCGGCCACCCCGGACAATACGGCAGCCACCACCGCGCTTGTCTTCGCCACCTGCGCATCGCGGCCGTTGGCCACCGCCTCACGGCTGGCGGCCTGCACCTCTGCGACCTGACGGCGCAGGTCTTTACCTACGTCCTTGACCACCTCGGCAACCGACTGGCGCAACTGGTCGCTGACGTAGTTGGCCGAGTCGGTGATGATCTTCCCGGCCGTTTCCTTCGACTGCTCGACCTGCTGTTGCAGCGTCACGGTCAACGTGCGGTTGGCTTCATCGTACTGATCGGAAATCAGATCGAGGTAGCGGGCCAGCACTAGCTCGTTGACCGTGACCGTGACAAGAATGGGGTCATCCTTGCCAAGCAGTACGTTGTGGCGTATGGCGACCTCTTTTCGTATGTCGTCAAAGTCGATCATCACGACCCCCTTAGATGATCGTGTCGAGCTGCTGGAAGATCGAAGACTTGACTTTATTCAAGCGCGACTTGGACATAAGGCCGAAGTCAGGTGATTGCTGAATTTCGTCAAATGTCAACTTACTGTCGAGCATAAGTTTCACGTCTTCGCCGTAAGTGCTGCCAGTCTGGCGAGCAATGCGGACAATGCCATGCACGCGGTCTTTGTTGGCTTGATAAACTTTCATTTCCTCGAAAGTTTTGCCATCGGCTTCAATGTCGCCAAAGAACTCATTCAGCCAAACAACCAAGCGCGCATCGCCCGGCATTTGTTCGCACAGCGAAGCAAAGCCGCCCAAAGTATCGCGCAGCGCCTGCCCACCAGTAATAACGGTGTGGATATAAACCTGCTTGCCATTTTCGGCGATCAGGTTAATTGCATCGTTTTCTGCCAGATAGTAAGACAGCGGGATAAACGAAGCCGCGCCGTTATCGACCACGAAATCAGAATCTTGTTCTACGATTTGTTCAATCAGTCGGTCGAAATTACGTTCTACCAGCGAGCCGTCGCGCATCAGTTCAAGGCGTTGAGTATCCAGAGCCTTATAACCGGCAAGAGTGGCATTTACCGGGTCGGTATCATATACAACCAACGGGCGAGTTTTGCCCTTGATATATTGTGCGATAACGGACGCGATCAGCGATTTACCGACGCCGCCTTTACCTTGCAGAATGTAATGAACTTGGCGGATAAGTTCGTTCATGGTTGAAGGGGTAGTGTTATTAGCCATATTTTGTTCACTCCTGTTA
>NZ_JBQTDC010000068.1:0-8325 GCF_052353045.1 Halomonas sp. AOP7-B1-5
GATTCATTTCTGAATGTGAATGCTTAAAATATTCACATTTCATATAGATAAGTTTGGCAGAGAACCTATGTCATCGCGCTTCGATTCCACAGGTGCCGGTGTTAAGTGAGCAATGAAATCAAATATCGGCATATTTAAGCCGTATAACGCATCTTGCGAGGTAGGAGAAAAAGGCACCCGCTAATGGCTATCCCAGCCGCCCGAGCCACGCCAAGCAACTCCGGCAACGCTGCGCCCGGCTACTGTGGGTGCGCTGTCGCTTACCAAGCGCTGCAAATAACACGTATACTAACAAGGAATGAATGCACACCCCGTAGCGCGTGGTAACGTTTTGCGAGGCACGAGCAAATAAGGCACCCGCGGAAGGCGCCGGTACGGCGCCCAACTGCACTACTCTACGGTAACGCTCTTGGCCAAGTTACGCGGCTTATCGACATCCGTACCTTTCACTAATGCCACGTGGTAAGACAGTAGCTGGAGCGCCACCACATGCAATACCGGTGAAAGTAGCCCGTAATGCTCAGGCATCATCAGCACGTTAACGCCCTCTGATGACTTAACGGCGCTATCGCCATCAGCAAACACATACAGCTGGCCGCCGCGAGCGCTGACTTCCTGCATATTGGCCTTAAGCTTCTCCAACATTTCATCGTTAGGCGCTACCACCACGACCGGCATTTCTGCATCAACAAGTGCCAAGGGGCCATGCTTCAACTCCCCTGCAGGATAAGCTTCCGCATGAATATAGGAGATTTCCTTAAGTTTAAGCGCGCCTTCCAAAGCAATCGGAAAATGGCGGCCACGGCCCAGGAACAACGCATGATGCTTATTGGCAAACTGCTGCGCCCAATCTTTAATGCTGGGCTCCAGCGCCAGCACCTTTTCTACCGCAACAGGCAGGTGGCGCAGTTCATCCAGGTAAGCTTTTTCGTCACTTTCACTCAAACGCTGATTAGCTTTGGCCAGAAGAAGCGTCAGCAAGAAGAGCGCACTTAACTGTGTGGTAAACGCCTTGGTAGACGCCACACCAATTTCAGGCCCGGCACGGGTAATAAAACGCAGCGCGGTTTCCCGAACGATGGCGGATTCAGGCACGTTACAAATGGCCAACGTGTGCGTATGCCCTAACGATTTGGCATGCTGTAGCGCGGCCAATGTGTCGGCCGTTTCGCCGGATTGGGAAATAACCACTACCAGCTGTTTGGGGTTGGCAACACTCTGCCGGTAGCGATACTCGCTGGCAATTTCCACATTGCAGGGAATACCCGCTACTTGCTCGATCCAGTACTTGGCGGTCATACCCGCATAGCTTGACGTACCGCACGCCAGGATCAGCACTGAATCGACCTGCTCAAACACAGCCTGAGCCTCAGCACCAAACATACCTGGCTGCAGTTGACCTGCCCCGCTGATCATTTCCAGCGTGTTTCCCAGTGCCTGGGGCTGCTCGAACATTTCCTTTTGCATGTAATGATCAAACTCCCCTAACTCTACAGCGTTGGCCGTAAGGTGAGAAGTAACCACTTCACGCTGGGCGGGTTGGCCTAGCGCATCGACTAACGTGATGGACTCACGAGTCAATTGCGCAACATCGCCATTTTCCAGGTACATCATTTGTTGAGTAACGGAAAGCAGCGCCGAAGCATCAGAGGCCGCGTAGTGACCATTTTCTGCTACGCCTAGCATAAGCGGCGAGCCTTCACGGGCCACCACCAGGCAATCCGGCTCTTCTTCGCTAATAACGGCCAGGGCAAACGCCCCTTTCAAGTACGCCACAGCACACTGCACGGCAGAAAATAAGCTCTCAGCCGGTTCGCCTATTTCACCTTTAAAACACGCCTGAATAAGGTGAGCGATGGTTTCGGTATCGGTATCGGAGGTAAATTCATACCCCAAGCCCTGGAGCTGTTCACGCAACGCTTCGTAGTTTTCGATAATGCCGTTATGAACGACGGCTAAACCAGCGGAAATATGCGGGTGGGCGTTACGCTCGGCAGGTACGCCATGGGTAGCCCAACGGGTATGAGCAATACCCACATTCCCCACTACATTTTTTTCAATAACGCGGGTCTCTAAATCAGCTACTCGCCCCTTGGCACGGGCACGAACAAGCACTCCAGCGCCATCTAACACCGCCAAACCAGCCGAGTCATAGCCCCGATACTCAAGGACCTTAAGGCCTGAAAGTAAAAAAGGGCTACATTCCGTTGCGCCAACAGCGCCGACTATTCCGCACATATCATTTACCAGTAATAAAATTAAAAATTAGTTTACAAAAAAATAGTCAAATATAACAAACAGGTATATCTAGTTATAAGACATGGAAAAACATTTCCATGCAATACCCAAAGTCTACCTTCTATTACTTTTCTTAAACTCTAAAACTCCCTCATGCTTATTCGAGACACCAATATTTGCAACATCAAATATATTTTTTATTTTAGCCGAAGGGAATGTTTTTTGAATATATTGATATGAAGAAAAAAGCGAATTTTGATCTATCCACCATTTAAAGTCTGATAAACCCCAAGCTTTTTCCCAATAACCTATATAATTATTCAGAAAAAGCTCAGATTGTTTATTATTACCAAAAAAAGATAAAGGTGCAGATATCTTAGTCCAAGGGGCAATTGACCTGATCCCATACCCATGAAAAGTAAACGCCATATCGTAATGTGCAGCAGTAGAGTAAAGACTACTGACTACCTGCTCATTAAAGATAAAATCTATATCAAAAACGAAAAGGCCACACTTAGCGTCCTCAAGTATATATCTAGATATCAAATACCTAAAAGAAGCATATAGAGCAGGCTCAAGATTATAAGTTGTAGAAACGTAAAAAACATAAGCCCCTTTCTCAACTACTTCCCAACCTTCCTTATCTCCTATTACAAAAAAAATAATTGTATTATTATATCCAGACTCCCTAGCTGAACTTAGAAAATCTGCTGAAAATTTATCATAGTATGTTATATCGCACGAAACCACACTTACAAAATTATCGTTAGCAGCTTTTTTTAAAGCTTCAATATTTAGTCGAAACTTATCATCTTCAAAAATATCTTTTAACTCAGGGAAAAATTCAGTTATATAAAAACTATTCACCCCTGTGAAAAAACTTCTATAAACAGCATCTTTAGGATACCCTTTTTGTTTTAACTTTACCGCCTGCCTATATGATTCAAAATAATCTCCTTTAGCTAGGCAAACTAAAATCAAAATTGCTTCAAAAAAACCATCTTCTGCACTTATTAGGCTAGCCTTGCATCTATTTACAACAATCTCAAGTTTGGAAACCGAATTAGCTTTTGGAACTAAGACATCGCCACCTTCATGCCAGGAAACAGATCTTCTGGACAACCTAAGCCAGACTAACTTCATTAACATAGTTGCTAATAGTTTTTTATTGCTCCAAGCGCCAATCTTATCTACATTGTTGCCAACAAAAAAATTAAAAATCACATCATCTAAATTTATTTTTTCTCTCTTTGCATTTTTCTCCGCTTCTTCTAGAAAAAACCTAGCCTTTCTCCAACTCATCTCATTATCAGAAAGCAATTTTATAAAAAAATTATTGTCTATCATTCATATACCTCTCAAGAGCTTATTTCTTAGTGATTGAATATTCTTATCCAGATTTTCTATTTTTTTTGTCATACCACTAGCTAATATTTCATTAGATAAAGCTTTATCTAGGTATTTTTTTGACTTTAATGGATCTCCTATTAAAAGCCAATGCTTACAGAGACCTAAGTTAGTATAAAAACTTTCTTTATCTACATCTACTTGAAAATTTTCATCTTTAACAATCTTATCAACAATATTAGAAAGCTGTTTTGTGTCATTTAAATAATATAAAACCTCATGACCAGAGTGAGGTATTTCGTACAAATAAGCTTCAGGATAAGCTTCAGCTATATAGTCTCTATAAAAATACACGTCACTAATATGATATGGATCAATAAAACAATAAACTCTTTTTTTAGTCAATGGCTCTGAAATTTTTTCTTTATGCTTAAACAAAAGAGAGCCAAATCGGCTATCCTTCTTGGACTTTCTTATTAAAGGGTGGGCTGAATTTCTTGGAGCAGAGCATATAACTGTGGCATTTATTACGCCAGCGTAATAAGCCGCGCAATATCCGCCAAGTGAAGCTCCATAAGTAAAAGCTCTTTTACCTTCTAAAACATTACTCACTGATTCATAAAAGCTTTCTACTGAAAGATCTTGATATTGGCTATCGTTATCTTGGTAACAAGCTAGAACATTATAACCTTTTTTTATTAAGAAACCTAACCCAAAAGGTATTGAGTTTTTTGTTGATCCGATTCCATTAAAAACTGCAAATGTAACATTGCTATTTAAATCATAATGCTCAATAAGTGAATTCTTACTTTCATAAAGTTTTCTTTTCTCAGGAACTAGCACAGAAAAGTCTTCTTTTACTAAAAAATCCAACCTTCTGACTTTTTTATTACCGCCAATACGATAATAAAAAATGGCTGAAAAAAAACCTGGGCTAATTTCAAATGGAATAAAACAATTATTTTCAGATGTGTAAAATCGCTTTACAGTTTCTTTACTAGATATTAAATAATAGGCATACTCAGCACCTGAAATGTTTTCCGTACTTAAAGAGAAGCCACCTTCTTTTATGATGACATTTCTAGCTAAATCATCCAATAAACTATCAATATTCATTTATCAATTAGCTCACTACATTAAATATTTTTTCAAAACTTTCTTTTATAGGAAAGCTATTTTTCATTATTAATCTATGCTTTTTACATGCATTACAAGCATCTTCAATATTAAGAGATATATATTCTTTCGGATAAATTTCATCCGCCCCTTCCCAAGGCAAAATAACCGGCTGACAGCCAGCCGCGGCTCCCTCAGCCACAGCCAAATGGAAACTCTCGTGATCACTGACCGATAAAATAAAATCGATACCTGCATACCATTCAGGCATATTATTGCCGTGAGAATCAAAACATACAGCGCCTACTAATAGAGGGTCTTCCTCAAGTCGGCGATACTGGGCTTCGTACCATGCCATTTCGTCGGGTCGGTCGATCATCCAGGGATAATCTTCTGGGCGCCTGCCTTTTACGCGTAGCGTGTAACCGTCATCGTCTTTACGTAGCTCTTTGAGGATATCCAGTGCTCGGTCAAGCCGTTTGCTGTGCGGCACCATTCCCACTAAGCCTAGCACCTTGCCGTTTGTAGGTTTGCGGGGTACGGCCTGCATGGCATCAGTATCTACACCGTTATAGATGACTACACCGTTTTCCTTCAGAGCCGCATTACGTTCTTGTGCGTTACGCAGCATGTGTGGCCCCACAAAAATAACGGAGTCGAATGCTTCAAAAGGGATCCTATCAAATAGCACGCTGCGCAGCTCTTGGGCATGCAAACGCCCTACCAGCTTTTGTCCTTTGTACTTATGTTTACCGTACCAAATAGCATTGCCCAGCATCCATTCGCAAAAAACGGTATCGGCTTGGCGGATTAGCCGTTTGCTGGCTATTTCATTGTGCTGATTGTGACCGGTCCAAAAATCGAGCAGTAACCGTATTCCTGCACTGGTGAAATAGGGGTAGAACGGCTTGATAAACTTAAAGTCGTGCCCCGCAATAACAACGGTTTTCTTGGGTAGTGTATTTGGTGGCTGTTCATGTACTTGGGGTGGCTTACGTAACCCCAATGTAGGTTGACTAGACCCCCACTGCTGTAATTTAGCCAGTACTATTGCCTTGTTGGGACGAATTAATTGTAAAGCGGTGTCAATAGGGGAGCGTTCTACCGCAACGCCAGGCCAGCTGCCCTCTTCAAGCACCGCTTGGCGCTTGAAGGCAATACGCTTATGGGGCGCGTAAAACGTTGGCCAAACCAGATCTTCAAAGTCTTCTGCTTCCAGGCCTTCCAGTGCTCGCGGGTTGGCTAATAACCATAAGCTGCCAGGCAGCGCCCGCTCCGTTTCCGGTGTTGTGCAGCGTATTCCTTGTGCTTCAAGCCGAGTACGAGTGTCAGCTTGCCAATCACGGCTAACCACGCTCTGCGGGCGAAGCGTCTGGGCTAACAATCGCTCCACGACTGTTTCGGTAATTTGTGAGGTGTAGAGTGTAAAGGCGGGAGGTTCCGGCGCCCACATTACTAATCCCGCGGTACGCAGCATCTGCGTCAAGCGCAGTTCGGTGGTATGCGCGCGCATGATTGCCCGCGCCCCTTTGAGCGCTACTCGCCAACGGTAGGCCGGGTGGTGCATCAAATTTTCAAGCGCCTGAGCCGCTTCGCTTTCAGTGCGTACAATGTGCCCCGCGCTTTCCAGGTAACGGTTCATCCCAAGGGCCGGGCCGGAAATCATCGGCGAGCCGCAAGCCGCGGTTTCCACTACCCGGCGTGAAAACATGGTCGGAGAATCCAGCACCGAGTTCACATTGATTTGCACGGGGTGAGCTTTGTACGCCTGGATCATTTCTTCGTAAGCAAGGCTTCCAGCTACATAACTGCCCAAACCGCCCGGGTACTTATAGGGTGATATCGGGTCATTATGCTGGCGATCGTAGAGAGTAAGGCCCAAGGGTGCCGCAGCACTCATGATCTTATCCATGTACTCGGTACGCTCGGGGTAACGTGCACCATAGTACGTACCGCCGTAAGCTGCGGTAGGTTGCCATTCACGGGTAGAAGGCAGCAGGTTATGAATCTTCGGGGACGCGTAGAACGGGGCGCTACTGGCGGTTTGGGTTAATGCACCGGGCGTAGCGAGATAAGGAATAATCCGGCGACTGTCGGTGGTAAACACATGGTCGCACTTGGCGGCGGTTTTACGGAAGCGCTCAAAGTGGACCGGATCTTCCTTATTCCAAAATAACGAAGGAATCCCCTGACGGCGGCAATGTGCCAATAAGGCATCCAGCGCGGCAGACTCATGATCACTGTAATGACCCACCTGACGGAACCACTGCCAATCATTGCCCTTCCAGGCCGACTCGACAAATAGCGCATCGATCGGCTGTTCCTTCAACTGCGCACGCCAGTTATCCGGGGAAAGCGCTACGACTTTAACGGCACTGGCCAGGGTATCGGTGGTAAAGGTATCGCCAATCAAGCCCAGAGTAAGCTGTGCTAGGGTTTTGCTTTTAGCCTTTTGCTCTTGCTGTTGCGGCGCCAGGAATTCACGAAGCGCTTGCAGGCTACGGGCATAAATACCGGTTACGTGATTCCAGGTACGCTCACGCTCCACCCATGCGCGTGCTGCCCGGCCCAGGCGTTCGCACTCAGTAGGGTTATTGATCAACGCTTGAAGGGCATCGCATAACGCTATGGCACTGTTTTTTTCAAACAACCGCGCACGTTCGCCACCCGGCCCCGCCATCACTTGATGCGGCGAAACATCCGAAAGCACCACAGCCTTACCCATCGCCATGGCTTCTAAGGGCTTAAGGGCCGACACCATTTCAGTTACCGCTGATGAAAGCCGGGGCACGGGCATGATATCCATGCACGACAAGTAACGCGGCACTAGCTCAAAAGCCACTCGCCCCGTAAAGCGACAATGCTCCTCAATACCTAGCGTTTTAGCAGTGGTTTTAACGGTATCAATGACTTTGCCGTCCCCCACTAACACAAATACAAAATCCTGCCCCCGCGCCTTTAGCCCGGCCAACGCTTCCAGCAACAGCTCCAGCCCTTCATAAGCTACGGCGCTTCCCGCATAGCCGATAACCGGTACGCCGGTGGGCAACTGAAGTTCACGTGCAACCTCAATATCTGGAGCCATGGGACTAAAACGTTCGGCGTTAACCGCGTTGGGTACCACCGTAATGCGATCACGAGACACCCCCCAGCCTGCCAATTCATCGGCGAGTTCCTCAGTGAGGGTGATAACTAGATCAGCTTCCAATGCGGCCTGCTGTTCCAGTTCGCGCATTAATTGATAACGCTCAGACCCTGCCCACTCCGGCTGGGTCGAGGCCTGGGTTACTTCCCATAAGCCACGCACCTCGTAAACAAACGGCAGGCCCAAACGGCGTGCAGCCATTAAGGCAGGTAGCGCGGTAATGTGATTCGACGCGGCAACAATAACTTCTGCTCCGCTGGTTTGCGCCTCACGTAAGTAGTGGTCGGCAGCTTCGGCTAGGTAAAGGTCCAGGGGCGTTTTAGCCAGATTCCAACCCGCACAGGCCGCATAGCTAATGCCATCAACCTCGGCTTCATGGTAACCGCGCACCAGCCCCTTGGCCCCAGTATCCCAAGGAAAACCAGGGCGCGTTGTGGCACGTACTTGCCAGCCAGATTGCTGTAGACCCACGGCAATGC
>NZ_JBQTDC010000069.1:0-7854 GCF_052353045.1 Halomonas sp. AOP7-B1-5
GGCCCGATAACGGGCGTTTACCATTACGAGCGTCCCACTGGGACAACTCTCTGGTCTCTGGATAGAGGCCTGGTATGAGTTGATGCCCGGCGGTTCACGCAAAAAACGCAGCGCGCAGTTCAGTTACGGTACGTCACGCACCCGCCATGCGACCTCAGAAGAAGCCATGCAGGCGGCGATTAAACGGCGGCAAGAGGAAGAGGCGCGTTGGTACTGTATCGTGGGTTAGCGCGATCAACGGCGCGTGAACCAATGACGTAAGGTTCCCGCTTTAAGGAGTGTCGATGGCTTTTCGTTTTCAACGTCGTATTTCGCTTGCGCCCGGCGTGCGCCTGAATATCAGCAAGCGTGGTGTGGGCCTTTCTGTTGGCCCGCGTGGTGCCAGTGTCAGCATGGGGCCACGAGGCATCCATGCGCATGCCGGACTTCCTGGAACAGGACTGGCCTATCGCACCCAGCTGTCATCATCTCGTCGAGCTTCTTCAAAGGGGCAAGCAAGTGCCCCTTCAGCTCTAGAAACGCGCATTGGGCAAGGTGAGTCGCTAGGGCTTCAGCTGTCGGTTAATAAAGACGGCAACATGCGCTACCGATTTGAAGATGGCACCCCGCTCAACGACCAGGACGTACGCTGGCTGCGCCGCCATGCACATGACGCTATTCGTGCACAGCTCAAGACACTCTGCGATGAATTAAACGCGGATATCGTGCGCTTAGGGCAGCTGCACCACGACACCCCATCTCCTCACTGCCGTGGCTACACCCCACGCCATTTTGCTGAGTCGGCACCCACTTCGCCCACGCCGGTCCCTCTTCCATGGTGGAAAGCGCTATGGCCACCGGCACGCCGTCAACATGAGATCGATAGCGCACGCCGCCAGGCGCAATTTCATGACGACTACCGTCATTGGGAACACCGCAAAGCCGATTTTGATGCCGCCGAGTTTGCCCGACAGCAGCGCGAAGAGCAGGGCGTGCTAAGACAACGTGATGACATGACACTCACGCTTCAAGAGCGCCTTGAGGAGATCGGCTGGCCCCGCGAGACAGTGATCGATTTTGACCTGGGAAGCGATGACACCACGATAGCGCTGGATATTGACCTGCCCTCTGACGATGACATGCCGGATCGGGAATGGATGATACCCGCCAAAGCGCTCAAGCTCACCCCGAAATCCCTGAGTGCCACACGACAGCGAAAACTGTACCGTGATCATGTCCACGGCATTGCCTTTCGTGTGCTTGGCGCCGTGTTTGTGCGTTTGCCCTCTGTTCAAGAAGCGCGGGTATCTGGATATCGCCAAGTAGTTGATCCCATCACGGGCGGTACGCGCGATCAGTATCTTTACAGTATCAAGGTCACCCGAGCACAGTGGAACCGTATCCACTTTGATCAGCTGGCGCAGGTCGACCCGGTGGCGGCGGTAGAAGCGTTTACGTTGCGCCGTGACATGACCAAAACCGGCATCTTTCGTGATATTGAACCGTTTAAGCTCGTCTAAACCCTGGCTTAGGCATAAGCCCAAGGCTTCTATGTTGTCTGGATAGGGATTCTCATTCAACGGTAGTGACAACGTGCAAGTGTGAGCGGCGCTGACATGACAGCTCAACCTTTGATCGTGGGAAAGGGGATGAACTCCATAAGCCAATATTTTTTAGAAATATTTATGCTTTATGGTGGATAGCTGCTATACCTTTGATAAGGATATCTTAGCAGGTGGTTGCCATGAAATTGCTTGTCCGCCCAAGACCGTTCATTAACGAGTCACTTGAGAGCTACATGCTCCGTCTATCGCAAGAGAATTTCTTCGAATACTATCAGCAGCTTAGTCGAGCGATAAAAGACTGGCTGCAGCTGCATGATCATGAAGCTGCAGGGGCGTTCCCAGAAGAGCTAAGCCGTTTAAATGTCTATCACGCGGCTCAGAGTAGTAGTCGTCGCATCAGAGCGCTCAAGCTAGTGGAGTCGCTGACAGATAATGAAAAACTTCCGCTACTACACTTGGCAGTAATGCATTCCAGCGAGAAATTTTGTTCGCGCTACGCTAGCGTTTTTTATGCAGGTAGCCACGTACCCCGAGCGTTAGTTCGCCAAAAGGGGGTACCTGTTTGTCCGGATTGCCTCACTGAAGCCAATTACATTCGGCAGGAATGGCATTGGATGCCCTATGAAGCCTGCATTAATCATGGCAAACAGATGCTGAATGAGTGCCCAAAATGCGAAGAGAAATTAAATTATACCCATTCTGAATGCTTGCATACTTGTCGCTGTGGATTCGATCTTCGTAACGCTGGCTCGGAGCCAGCAGACGAATGGCAGCTTATCGCGAGTCGCCTGGTAGTAGGGGAGCATTCGCCTTCCAGGCACCCACTATTAGATATCCGACCCATCAGTTTGAGACTAGCGTGCTTGCTGTGGTACCAGCTATACATACATAAAACGCTAGACGCTAGTGATCAGGTTCCCACTCTTACGATTGAGCGGGCTATCGAGTATTTCATGCATTGGCCTGAAGTGTTTACACAGGAACTAGAGCAGCAAGCGGCGCTCTCAGGCGGTAAATTAGTATGTGATTATAATAAAACCTCATTTCACGATGTTTTTGGCAACATTGTCGGCATTTCGCGTCTGCTGTTGAAGGCTTATCCAGAAAGCGATTTCGTCTTGACTCCATTGGAGAATTTTTTAGCACGATTGGTTGATCAGAATCCGCAATCACGTGTGCCAAACGTCGCAGATCTACTTATTAGTATGCCGGAAGCCGCGATTTTGCTTGGCACGTCGTATGAGCAAGCGTACCGTCTATATGAAGAAGGGTATCTCAGGTGCGCAGTCAAATTTAAATCACATGAAAAGCTAGTGAATGGTATAGGAGTATTTTATTTAAGAGAAATCATGGAGTTGCGTCAGTCAAGAATGCCGGTTGAGACAAGCAGCTATAATAATTATTTACCAGCGTGGTAACGTCATGTCGTTAAGTACGTTGTTGGAATTGGATGAGCCAAACCGCTCAGAAGCAATTCGTAAAGCTTTCGCTCCCTACACGCCGCTGATAGAGGTTTCTGAAGATGTTAACGCTGCTATTTTGGTGCTGCTGAACTTATCGCATAAGCGTCAGTACGCTCCCGATTTGTTGAATAAAAAAAGAGCAATTGAAACACTCAAAGATTGGCAGTATATCGAAAGTTGTGCGCAGGAAGTGCAGTGGCTGCACTCACACAACCTAAAGTACCCTGATACACGTGTTGCACATCAGAGATTATTAGTAAAAGCTGAGAAGCCCTCGGGCAGTGTTATTTCTTCATATAATAGTGTGAGTCGTTTGGGTTGGTCACACAACTCAGCAGCTGTGAATAAAGCAAAACTTTTTGGAGCTAATTTTATATTTAAGGGTGTAGTTTGCTGTTTGGCCGCTATTGTTTTAGATAATGACAAGCAATGGCGGAAAGAATTCATGAATCTTGGTATGTCTGATGGTCAATGGACTTACCTTCAGTCGCTTTTCGATAATTATTTAACTAAAAATTTATCACCTTCTTATGTGGATAGGCATTCAGTGCAAGTTACCTTTCTTTATCAAGGAAAGGATGTCAGTATTACACCTGTCACATCACACTCATTACTGGCCGACATTCAAGTTGCTCGACGTAATAAATGTGGAGATTTTGCAACAATAAAACATTGGCACTCTTCAAGTGTTGGAGATTTAGCATCCTCGCTTGGAGGTAATGTCTCTGCTCTTAGTTATTCCCCTCGATTGTTAGCCTGTAGCCACAATAAAGAAAATGAAAATTCTTCTGGAATCTTTTTTGTAGACTTTCATCACAGTTCTTTAAGAAGTAAGTCGTTTATCCTGGCATGTGATAAAATTATTGAAAGTAAAAGCTTGTTGACCGGAAAAAATAGGCGAGATCATAGGCGTTCTGCTATTAAGTTGCTGAGGCAGTCTTTATCTGAATGGCTATCCCCGGTTAGCTATTGGAGAAATATAGGAGGAGAAGTATTTTCAGATCGTGCGAGCAATACAGCATGCCTTTTGATTTCTGCTCTTGACGAGGATTTACTTGGAATTCTACCTGAGGTTAATAAAGAATTGCACAGTATTTTGGTGAGGTATCCCCAGACACAAGGCTTTGCTTATCATCCAGAACTATTAATTCCTTTCAAGGCTCAGCTTAAGTCCTTATTGATTGGGATGAAAACAGAAGAAGATGAAGCTATGGCTGAAGAGCCATATCAGTACCTTCACTTAAAAAACCTACATGTATTCGATGCTCAGGCGTTATCTTGTCCCTATCTAGTGGGATTGCCTTCACTGCTGGCAGTATGGGGAACCGTCTATAACTACCAGCTACGTTTACGAAATATCCTTAAACGGAACATTGTCTTTGAAGAGGTTGCTTGGTTTTTGCGGCAGTATGAGTCCTCCTTGGGTGCCAAGATACCTGCCCCTTATCTGCCTCCAATGAAGCCAGGTGAGGCTCCCAAGCGGCCAGGCCTTATTGATATGCGCTTTTGCGATTTGCGCATGGATTTGGTTATTCGTTATCGACTAGAGGATGGGCACGATACCCCGCTTGGAAATGACGAATTGCCTATGTTGCAGTCTGCGTTCCCTGGGAGGTTCGCTGGGGGGACTATGCAGCCCCCGCCACTTTATGAAGAGTTGCAGTGGTGCCAACTATATGGAGATGCAAACAGTTTATTGGCAGCCATATCGCTTCTGCCGGACGAAGGTCGTTGGGTTGTCGACTCAGAAAAACAGGTGCAAAGCATCGGCAGCTTGGTGACATGGTTGTCCAAGCATCCCAATCATTTACCTGCTATGAGTGGCTACCAGCTGCTTGAAGAACCTTGCTATCGGTCTGGTTCACATAGGCAGCTCCATGCTTATGCTGAGCCTTTAGTCGGTCTAACAGAGACGTTGTCACCGGCAAGCGTCAGGCTCAATGGTACAGCACACTTTCTGCAGAATGCTTTTTGGAGGTTGAAAAGCCAGAACTTGACTATGCTAATGAAAAAAGCATAGGCAGGTCGGCATGATGAACTCTTTCAGACATCTTAGCTATGAGCGCTCTCTCAATCCGGGCAAGGCGGTTTTTTATTACCGGACAGATTCGAGCGAATTTGAGCCGTTACAAGCGGAAGTGACGCGGTTTCGTGGCCCCAAGGCAACGTTTAGCGATGGCTATATGGCATCCGGGACTGCGCGTGCTAAAGAAACGAGCGATTTGGGCTTTTCTAATCCTATAATGCTCGAAACGTGTTATGTACCACCATTAGTCGATACGTTGTATTGTCGTTTTTCTTTACGCATCATTGCAAACAGCTTAGAACCAAACATCTGTGATAATGCAGAAGCTACAAAAGTGTTAAAAGAGTTCTCTGATGCTTATCGATATCTGGGCGGATACCGCGAGTTAGCAACCCGATATGCTAAAAATATTCTTTCAGCTGAATGGCTTTGGAGAAATAAAGTTGCAAGAGGCATAGCTGTTGAGGTTTCTACATCAAATTTAAAAAACTATAATGTTAAAGATGCACAGTATAAAGAGTGGGGGTCTTATTGGGAAGGAGATGACCTTAAATCATTGGAAGGGCTTGCGATTGAGCTTGAAGAGTCGCTCTCTTATCCACAAAAATTTCTTTTTGCAGATGTAACTGCCAAAATAAAAACAGAATTTTGCCAAGAAATTTTTCCCGGTCAATTATTTGTTGAGAAAGATGATAGAGGCAACGAAAGTGCGGCTAGGCAGTTTATGAAAAGTACAATGAACGACGGTCGTCAAGCAGTTAGCTTTGGTGCTTATAAAATCGGAGCAGCAATTCAAAAAATTGATGACTGGTGGCTAGATGAAGGGGCTGAATACCCTTTGAGGGTGAGTGAGTACGGTGCAGATCGTAGTCGGGTTTTAGCTATGCGTGAACCAGTTACGAAGAAAGATTTTTACTCGCTGTTAAACGAAATTGGAAGTATCACGGAGGGGATGATTAAAACTAGGCAGGCCAGCACTAATGCACATTACGTGATGTCAGTCCTGGTGAAGGGTGGTATGTTTCAAAAAGGAATAAAGAAGGGTGAAAAATGAGATGCTTTTTTTACATAAAATATCTAATGCCTTCAGCCAATCACGCATTTTTAGCAGGGAGGTGTATTGCTTGCTTACATGGGTTTATAAGCGGCTCTGAAATAACGAGTTCCGGCATTGGTATTTCGTTTCCATCATGGGCTACGGATACAGTAGGGGATTCAATCGCTTTCGTGAGTAAAGATTTTAACGCTTTGTCTTATTTGTCATCAGCGCGCTATTTTAAGAATATGGCGGACGAAGGATTTATTAACGTTAGTGATATTGAAATAGTTCCAACGACATTAGAGGAAGTGAGATTTATTAGAAATCAGCATGTTGCTAAATCTTTTCCAGGCGAAATCAAGAGACGGCTGATCCGCAGCAAAAATCGAGCTGAAAAACGTGGCGAGACGTTCATACCTGGCAGTGTTGTATCAGATCGCGTCGTTGATCACTGCCACGTAATTCCTATTGATAGCCGATCGTCAGGCCAACGATTCCCGCTGTATGTGCAGTATGAGGCGCTTGGTGAAGAAAGCCAGTGCGATAGCTACAATAGCTACGGGTTGGCTACAAAACAGACACACTTTGGCTCTGTGCCAAATTTTAAGCAGATTACCTAAATATTTTAAGAATATATTGTTATATTTTTCAATAACTTACTTAAGATACGCCAAAAAGGGTATTTTTATCGTTTTGTACTTATCTTGTTGATGCCTATATTTAAACTGCTAGCTAGGTCTAGTGAACCGCCGAATAGGCAGCTGAAAAAATCTTCGGGAAGCCGTGGTGATGTTTGTCAGGGTGAACCGCCGAATAGGCAGCTGAAAAAGACGATTACATGCTGGGTACAGGCTACGACCGGTGAACCGCCGAATAGGCAGCTGATATTAGGACTGGAAGCCAGCAACGGTAATGATACACACCGCCGCAAGGCAGCAATAGTTCTAAACCCTCCAAGATTTCTTGGAGGGTTTTTTTGTGGTGCTAAGTGAAGGCTATTTCTGAAGATGAGTTGGTTTGCTCTTAGCCCGCCTTATTCATGAGGCCGGCCTGAAAACGAAGATAGCGGATGGTATTCTCTTGAAAATTCAGTGTGTTCCGTCAAGAGCCTGAACCAAGAGAGCCACCCGCTATGGGTGAAAGCCTATCCACCTGGACGCCCTCGTGCAACGGCGCTGTCCGTGTCGAGCTGAGCGGCCAGCGCACCACCAGCGACAGCGGCGCTTTGCTGCTGCGTGAAGCCCTCGACAACAGCGGCGTGGTCGAGGCGCTGGAAGACAATCTGGTCGACCTCCGTAACCCGCTACGCATCCGTCACTCACTGGCCAGTCAGCTGCGTACCCTGGTGCTGCAGCGTGCCATGGGCTGGATCGATCTCAGCGATACCGACACGCTGCGCCGTGACCCGCTCTGGCAGTTGGCCTGCAGCGATGCGAGTGGGATGACGCCCCTGGCTCAGGACCGGCCGTCGCAAGCCACGTCGTGGAATGAACGCTTACGCACGCTCGGCGAATCACCGTTCATCTCGGAGCCGCTGCCGACAAGTGGTGGCCGACGCTGCTGAAGGGGCTACCGAAGCTGACCGCACTGAGCTGACGCTCCTGCGAGACCACCACAGCACCAGAAGTCGAGCGGCGGCGGTCGGCGATCACGGCTGCGTGGGCGGCCGCAATTGATTCTAAATAGCTATAAGAAAGCGGGAAAAGGTCGGCGTTCTGGCATTACTCACCGGCCATTCGCGCTGAAGAAGCCGATCCTGATAAGCGATGCCACCAGTCAGTA
>NZ_JBQTDC010000070.1:0-7696 GCF_052353045.1 Halomonas sp. AOP7-B1-5
GTACCTCCAGACCGCTCAAACCTAGTTCCAGATGAGCCAGCCGAATATTCTGGGGGATCGAATTTCACCGATGTTGTTTTCGTTACCGATGTTTGCATACAAACTACGCAGCGCACCATTAAGCATTGGTAGGTGATTTAACGGGCTAAAATGCAATAGCTTGCAAGATTGCTACTCCTAAAGTCTAGTCATGATAGCTCGCTGGAGGGACAGTATGGCTATAGTATGTTCAAAAGAGAATATTTCATGATTGTTATCAAAAATTCATGCTGGCCCGACGAGAAAGCTTATGCCTACCAGAGCATTGCACTCTATCAAGGGAAATCGAGGTGACTTGACGGTTTCCTGTTGGGAGAATGAAGCGCCTTACTATATTGCTGTTCTAGTACATGGATATGGGGAACACCTGGGGCGCTACCAGCATGTGGCTGATGTGTTGCATGTTAGTGGTGCCGTGGTTATCGGTCCAGACCATCAGGGGCATGGGCTATCTCAAGGCGAACGCGTCGAGATAGCGGACTTTGACTCGGTCGTCGAAGATCTTGGACAGGTCATTGATCATTACAAGCAGCGTCACCCTGACCTCCCGGTGGTGGTCATCGGACACTCGATGGGGGGAATGATTGCGACGCGTTATACCCAATTGCATCAGGATGAGGTGGCGGCACTTATATTATCGGGGCCACTACTCGGTGTACGCACAGCCATTACCGATTTGGATGACTTGGCTTCGCTCCCTGATGAGCCATTAGATACCAAGACCTTGTCACGAGACTCAAGTGTTGGGAGGGATTATGAGGCTGATGCTCTGGTATGGCACGGTCCTTTCAAGCGGTCTACCTTGCAATCGATGAAAGTGATGCTGAATAAGATTTATGAGGGAACTAGCCTAGGAGTCGTTCCGACCCTATGGATGCATGGGACGGAAGACAAGCTTGTGCTGCTGGAAGAAAGCCGCCCAACGCTGGAGAAAATTGCAGGTGGTGATTTTTCATGCTCCTTCATTAAAGGTGCACGCCATGAAATATTTAATGAAACCAACAGGAATGAAGTACTAGAGGAGGTGAAGGACTTTATAGTCTCAAGGTTACCAAAGGTCGAAAATTCGAGGAAGTGAATGCTATGGCGATAGCGATAGTAGGGTGCTGATGTCGCAGTATGCGATTTTTCATGGGCGGGATATCGCCTCTGAGTGAAACATAAATCAAAAAAATTACAAGGAATCACATATGAAGTATGCAATCAAGATCATGACAGTAATTGGGTTAGTGTCTGCTGGTGCCAATGCCAGTGAGGTTGCTCACTATAAATTTGATTCAGAAGTGCTGGGAGCCCCCTATCCCTATACTCTCTATACTCCGGATGGATTTGGTGAAAGCGATAAGCGTTATCCGGTCATGTATCTGTTGCATGGTTCTTTTGGTAGCGAGAATGACTGGGCCTCCAGAGGATCGTTGCAGGAAACCGCTGATGCTTTGATTGCACAAGGCAAGATACCACCAGCACTCATCGTGATGCCTGGCAACCAGAGCTGGTGGGTAGATGGTAACAACGAACCGGCTGCCACCGCCTTTATCGAAGATTTGCTTCCACATATCGAGTCTACCTGGCCAGCTATCAGGGAGCGCGAGGGTCGTGTGATCGGCGGGCTTTCAGCCGGTGGATATGGCACCATCAATTTCGTCTTCCAGCATCCTGATCTGTTCGTTGCAGGCGCTGCCCTAAGCCCCGCCATCTACGCCTCTCTTCCTCCAGAACACTCGTCTGCTTGGCGTCATCCCGCCTACTTGGATGAAGAAGAAAACTTCTCAGAGGAGCGCTGGAAAGAACTTAACTATCCCTCCTATATCGACGACTACATGGCTGGTGAAGAGGTAGTACCGCTCTACATCAACTCTGGCGACCATGACACCTTCGATATAGCTTACCATGCCACTATGCTTTATCAGGCTCTCAGAGAGCATCAGCCGAACCAAGTAGAGCTGCGTATCGTCGATGGTGATCATGAATGGAATGTATGGAAAGACACTTTGCCAGAAGCTATGGAGTATGTTTTCAGCTTTGCTAGCCGCCCTCTCGGTGCACTGCCTGAGTAGCAGTTTTCTCAAGAGGGAAGGACCTCTTTCCTAGTATGGTGTTACTCAAATTCGTATCCATTGATCCCGCCTCATTCACGAGGGGGCCGATTGCACGGCTTGAAGGTGGTGGCTGTTGACATCGCTTACCAGGACCGGACTCTTCAGCGCGAGTGGCTATTGAGTAATGCCGGAGCGCGGTCCTTTTTTCGCTTTTTTATAGCTCTTTGGAATCGATTGCGGCCGTCCAAGCAGCCGTGATCGCCGACCGCCGCCGCGGTCGCTCGCTTTCTGATGCTGTGGTGGTCTCGCAGGAGCGTCAGCTCAGCGGGGCCAGCTTCGGCAGCCCCTTCAGCAGCGTCGGCCACCACTTGTCGGCGGCGGCACCGAGGTGAACCGTGATTCGCCGAGCGTGCAGCCTCAGCGTGGCGGCGACCTTGAGCACCTGCTCGCGCATCCGGCTCAGGCTCCAGCCTTGTCGGGTTTGCCGCTCCAGGAGGCAGCGCAGGCCATGCAGAACCTGGTAGGCGTAGAGGCTCAGCAGCAGGCTCACCTCGTTGCGGGCCATCACGTCCTGAACGGTGGAGGCGCCACGATCGGTCGACGAGAGGTGCACGTCGAGCGCCGACTTCACTTCGACCATGTGCGCCTCGGCGCTGCCGCGCTTGCGATAGAGTGCCAGGACCTTCTCTGGCGGCCAGTCGAACTTGCCGAGATTGGTGACCAGGAAGAAGGCATGCAACAGTAGGTCATCGGGGCGTTCCTGCACCACCAGCACTACGCGCCGCGGTGCCGGCCAGGAGCCGGCTTGGTACTCCAGATCGTGGCACCACTCCCGAGGCTGCTCGAGTGCTGGCTCAGGACCGGCCGTCGCAAGCCACGTCGTGGAATGAACGCTTACGCACGCTCGGCGAATCACCGTTCATCTCGGAGCCGCTGCCGACAAGTGGTGGCCGACGCTGCTGAAGGGGCTACCGAAGCTGACCGCACTGAGCTGACGCTCCTGCGAGACCACCACAGCACCAGAAGTCGAGCGGCGGCGGTCAGCGATCACTGCTGCGTGGGCGGCCGCAATTGATTCTAAATAGCTATAAGAAAGCGGGAAAAGGTCGGCGTTCTGGCATTACTCACCGGCCATTCGCGCTGAAGAAGCCGATCTTGATAAGCGATGCCACCAGTCAGTACCTCCAGACCGCTCAATCAGCACCCTCGTGAATGAGGCGGGGTAAGGTGTCCATCTTAGCGGGATGCTCCGCAGTTTTGATCATGTGCTGCGGCCAAGAGCTGTTTATCAGAATGTTTTTTTATGACGTTATTTTGCTACCATAGCAAACGATCGTTTTACTTTATGTCATTTAAAAGTGGAAAAGTTATGTCATTTTGCGGTGGAATTCCTGATGTAAGTGGCTGTTTTTTGGTTCTGGTTATGTCAGATTGAAGTGGAAACGACATCTGCTATACCCCTCCCAGATTGTCGTAAACTTGCCTTAACCTCCATTTGCTCAGTATCAATCGCGCGCATGCATTCTGCTAGAACGTCCCTGGATAGGCGCCGCCGTCGAGTAAAATATTCTGCCCGGTCAGATAGCCCGCGTGTTCGCTGCACATAAACGCACAGAAGGCGCCGAACTCTTCAGCTGTGCCGAACCGTCGGGCAGGCACTCCTTGAGCACGCTGCTCGCGTACCTGCTCAATGTCTTGCTGGGTTTTCTCGGCGACGTTTTTGAAGTTGCCGCGTAGCCGATCGGTGTCAAAAGAGCCGGGTAGCAAGTTGTTGATCGTGACATTGCAGGAGGCAAGTTGTGGCTGGCGCGCGAGCCCGGCGACGAAGCCGGTCAGCCCGCTGCGTGCACCGTTGGAAAGCCCGAGGATGTCAATGGGGGCTTTCACAGCACCTGACGTGATATTGACCACGCGTCCAAAGCCGTTGGCGGCCATGCGGTCCACCGTCGCCTTGATTAGCGCTATCGGCGTGATCATGTTGGCGTCCACGGCCTGTATCCAATCTTCACGATCCCAGTCGCGGAAATCACCGGGTGGTGGCCCGCCGTTGTTATTGATCAGAATATCGACCTGCGGGCAGGCAGCAAGCAGTGCCTCGCGCACTTCTTCATGCCCAATATCGCCGGGTACCGGGCGAACTTCAATTTCAGGGTTCAGTGCCCGTAATGCTTCGGCGGTTTTCTCGAGCACCTCGGCGTTACGCGAGTTGATGGCTAGGTTGACACCTTCTTTGGCGAGCGCTTCAGCGCAGCCCCGGCCTAGCCCTTTGCTTGCTGCACAAATCACTGCCCAGCGCCCCGTGATTCCCAAATCCATACTGTGCGCTCCTTCTTATTCAATTTCCGGCTTTAGCGTAATGAAAATAGTCACCATTTATTGATAATAGTATGCCTGTAACGAATTTGGCGCTTTATGGGGCAGGGAATAAAACTGAACTGGCTAGATTATTAGCCATGGACACAGTATAAAAAAAGCACCGGAGCAGGCACATCCAAACTAAACAAACGGCTATGAAGCGGCATCTTTCTCAATATGCAGGTAAAGAGGATCAAATTCGCCTGCCTGCTGTATTTTGTTCCAGTCAGGTATGGTCATGCGACTTTTGTCAGTCTGGATCAAGCCATCTGAGCGCAGCGCTTGAAAGACTCGGTTCACGTGAACCGGTGTCATTCCTGTCGCGTCTGCTATTTCTGCCTGGGTAACGGGCATGTGAAACGTGTTGTTCTCAACTAAACCTACCGCCTTTAGGCGCAGCATGAGTTCACAGATAATATGCGCGATGCGCGAATAAGCTTCACGCTGGCCTATATTTAGAAGCCATTCACGAAAGATTGAGGCGTATATAAGAGTTTCACGCCAGAAAACACCCGCAAGACGAGGGTGACGTTCGAACAGTTGGTTCAAATCCTTGTGCTGGATGAAGCCGAGTTTGCAAGGGCTGATAGAGGCAATATTAATATCTAGGACCCTCAGGTGAAGGCTTTGCAGGTCAGGGATATCGCCAGGCACATGCAGGGCCATTATTTGACGCTTGCCTTCGATAGACACTTTATAGACACAGGTAAAACCTTCAACAATGAAGCAGCACTGAGCCGGTTGATCTCCCACTCTTACAATGTCGTGATTAGTTTTAATGTTTTTGATTTGAACCGGTAAGTCTGTAAGCGCCTGCTTTTCCTCGTCAGTGAGAACGAAAATGCTGTCTAACTTACGGATCATTATTTGATTGGGGGAATCGGGCGCGGTAGTCATGTTGGACTCCATGGTTTGCAGAAATGAAGCCACATGCAACATTTACCTGCTTATTTGCTAATAATGTGAATCTAGCCTTGAGCATGCTGCACATGAGGGTAAATAGCCAGAGGTTATAGGGTGTGCAGCCCAATCATCGCACTGCGTGTTATGCAGTTAATCTAATGTCCTGTTTGGCAAAGCAGTGTATTCAAATTTTAAGGCGAGATAACGCTTATATACCGTGCAGCCAAAGGAAGCAGGCAGCTTTGGCATCCATTACTGGCTATGTGTACAGGGAATGAGATCTTCTCATGTTATGCAGGACGAAAACAGAATCGTAATTTAAGAAAGCGGCTCAAGACTAAAGCATTAAGGCTAAACGTTGGCCGTGGGAATCCTCATCAATGCAGCCAATTTACTCTGTCGGCCATGCAGTAAATCTGCCAGCGTGTAATTATCCAAAACCCCCAAGAAAGCTTCAAGCGCATCATTAAGAATCGGCTTTAGGCGACAAGAAGGGGTAATGACGCAAGCATTGTTGTCTCTAAAACACTCGACGAGCGCCATTTCCTGCTCGGTGTCTCGTATCAACGCTCCTAATCGAATAAGCTCGGGCGCGCGATTGAGCCAAAGCCCGCCATGTTTGCCGCGAATTGCTTTAAGGTATTCTTTTTGATGTAATTCCTGGACAATTTTCATCAAGTGATTGCGCGAGATCGAGAACGTCTCGGCAATTTCCGTAATGGTTGTCCGCTGTTCACCCTTGGTTGCCAGATAAAGCAGCACGCGAATCGAATAATCCGTAAAGCGAGTTAAATGCATAGCAGACCGAAGGTGGATTAAACGCTGCATTGTACGGCGTTTGTCGGGCGTGGGGAATGTCCTTTCTAACAGCGGGGTCATCAAGGAGCAGCCAGGATGCCGCTCTATATGCCTATTCGTCAGGGGTCGATGATTTTTTTAACCTATGACAGATAAATCGTTAGCAAGGGGGTATAGCATGGACAAACGATATAAACAGTGTTCGTACATATTAGCTGCACGGGAAAGCTGTCTCAGGGAGGTCGTATGAGCTATGACATAGCCCTTAAGCGGGTCTATTCAGCGTTTGAAGAAGATGATGGCGCACGTATATTAGTCGACCGCCTATGGCCACGCGGAAAAGAGCGTGCTTCATTAGCGTTGACCGACTGGTACCGGGATGCAGCGCCATCTTCTGCACTTCGGCGCGATTATCATCAGCAAAAAATTAGCGAGGCCTCCTTTCAAACCCGCTACCGGTTGGAGCTAAAAGAGTCTGCTGACGCGCTATTGCCCCTGATGCGCTACGCCCGGCAAAGCAAACTCACGCTGTTGACCGCCTCACGCCAACTTGAGCAGTCACATTTGCCTATTCTGCGTGAAGCACTGTTAGACGCTCTTGAAGAGGAAGATCGTAGTGACCGTGAGCCAGCATCTTCACCGTGTTTGTTAAGCCAGCAGAGCGAGATCTAAATATTTGAGTTATTTATGACATTAAAGCGTGGAGTATTCCGCGTGTTTTTACTGATAGTGTTGACGCTTGGCTTATTGCTGGTAGGCCCCGCGTGGATGCTTGCCAGCGGCATGATCGTGACGGATGCGCACTGGTCAACGCTTGATCGCTCTTCGTCCGGGTTGGCGCCGCATCCCGATGCGTCAGCCGATGCGGTTATACAGGTCTATGCTGCTCATACCTATAATTGGCGTGGTGCTTTTGGCGTTCACCCATGGATCGCAATGAAGAAGCCGGGGGCGTCGTACTATTATATTTATCAAGTAATGAGTTGGCGCCGACCTACGGTTGTCGCTGCGGAGGATATGCCGGATCGTGCCTGGTATGGCAATACACCCTCGCTTTTGGCCGACTATCGTGGGGAGGATGCGGCGGCGCTTATTCCGGCTATTGAGGAAGCGATCGCTCGCTACCCCAGCGCTGAGCAATATCGAATATGGCCAGGCCCTAATAGCAATACGTTTGTTGCATGGGTCGCTCGCGAAGTCGACGGGTTTGATATCACGCTGCCGGTGACGGCCGTCGGCAAGGATTACTTGTTTGATACATTGATTGCCCCGGTGCCCAGCGGTACCGGCTACCAGCTTTCGCTGGGCGGTATGGCGGGGCTACTGATAGCGCTTGAAGAAGGTATTGAAATAAATCTGCTGGGGCTGTCGGTCGGAATTGACGTTAAGCACCCAGCGCTTAAATTACCGGGCGTGGGGCGTCTAGGCATGCCTGCCAATGTTTTAGGTAATGGTCCTTTCGAAACGCCGTGAATCACTACTAAGAGCCCCACATCTTGATGTTGAATAAGCCTTTTGGTTATTAATTTATTATTTAAGTGCAGCTTTTATACAGCTGCACT